>CAJZFF010000183.1 GCA_915069725.1 uncultured Actinomyces sp. | reverse complement strand
CGCCGCCCAGGAGGCAGTGCGCGACTTCCTCGCCGCCCACGACGAGTGGACGCAGGTCATGGCCTGACGCAGCCGCCTGGCCCTGTCCCGCCCGGCCGGGGACACTCCCCCTCAGCCGGGGACATCCTGCGCTCCCGGGGACACTCCCTCCCAGCCGCGGACAACCTGCGCGTGCGGGGACAGGATTCCGGTCCCCGACGGCGTCGAATGCCCCTGACTGGAACAAGACGCACCCGGCCGCACGGAATGTCCCCGCCGGCGCGACGAGGAGCCGCCACAACCAAGCGCCACCGAGACCACGGACCACCGAGACCAGGAATCGAGCAGCGGACAGTCCTCACAGTCTGGCAACACCGGGCCTGGCACAGTCATGGGCGAGACGACGGCCGTCGCCGGGCTCCGACGTCGGGCTCGCTCCGGCACCGGCACCGGCACCAACCGCATCCTGAATCGCACTCAGCCCACCCCCGCCCACCCCGTACCCGCGCCGCGAGGCACCGAGACGAAAAGAACCTGACGCACGTGGAGAGCATCGAGACCGTCACCATCACCAACCCTGCCAACCCCATCCTCATCTGGTGGGTCATCGCCCAGCCGCTGCTGCTCCTGCTGTCCTACCTCGTGGGGCGGGTGACGCGGTTCCTGCTGCGAGGAAGGGTGACGGTGTCGGACTCGTCGGCCACCCTCATCGCACTCATCGGGCTGTGGCTGGGGCTGCTGCTGGCGGGGTGGATCTTCGACGAGGGCGACCTGTTCTCGTTCAAGATGCTGGCGACCTCCTGCGGCGTGGCGGTCGTGGTGCTGGTGGCGACCTCCGCAGTGCTGGCGCGCGTCCAGCACCATCGCACGCTGCTGCCGATCGCGGAGGTCGCCCAGATGGGCGAGTCCGACCGCCTGGAGTTCAAGTCCTCGGCGCGCTGGAACCTGCGCACGGACAAGCGCGACGAGGCCATGGAGGAGGTCGTGGCCAAGACGGTGGCGGCCTTCATGAACTCCGCGGGCGGCACGCTGCTGCTCGGTGTCGACGACGGCGGCAACCTCATCGGGCTCGGCCCCGACTACACAACCCTCAAGCAGCCCAACGCCGACCGCTTCGAGCTGTGGCTGCGCGGCATGTGGCGCACGCGCATGGGTACGAACGCGGCGGCGCTGCCGCAGGTGGACTTCGCGCCCACCCCGGACGGGACCGCGGAGGTGTGCCGGGTGACCGCGCCCCCGTCCCCGCTGCCGGTCTACCTCAAGCCGGCCAAGGGTCGCGACGGGGCGGCGCTGTGGGTGCGGGTCGGCAACTCGACGCGGCGCCTGGAGGTGGACGACGCCGTCGACTACGTCATGCTGCGCTGGCCGCGGATCAACCACGTGGCCTGGCCGATCCGGCTGGGGAACTTCCTGCTGCGCCGCGACCAGTCGCGCCGGGCACTGCCCATCAACCCGGCCGCGGCCGTCACCGCCGCCACGGGCTCCCGGGACGACGAGGGCGCGGGTCAGTAGGGCGTCACAGGCCGTGGCTAGCGGGGCGACCCGCGCAGGCAGGGACATCCTGCGCGACCGGGGACCTTTCCGCACCACCGGGGACATCCTGCGCGTCTGGGGACCGTATTCCTGTCCCCGACGGCGTCGAACGCCCCCGGCCGGAAGGACACGCACCCGGCCGCACGGAATGTCCCCGGCAAGGGCGGGCCGGCGGCAATCCACCTGACCCGCCCTCGCCAGACCCCGCGAGCGCGGGCTCAGGACACGACAGCGGCCTGCCTGTCCTCGGCGTCCGCGGCGCCCTCAGTATCCTCGGCCTCATCGCCCGAGCTGTCCGTCACCGGTCGGGCGGACTGGCCGGCGGCGGCCTCCTCCTGCTCCAGTGCCTGCTCCAGGCCCTCTCCCTCGACGTCGACGACGGGGAGCAGCCGGTCCAGCCATGTCGGCAGCCACCAGGCCTTCTCTCCCAGCGCCGCCATGAGCGCAGGGATGAGGGTCATGCGCACGAGGAAGGCGTCAGCGGCGATCCCGACGGTCAGACCGAGGGCGATGGGCTTGACGTACACGTTGTCGGTGTGGACGAAGGCCATGAAGACGCCGATCATGATGACGGCCGCCGCGACCACGACCTTCGCGCTGCCCTGGAATCCGGTCTCGACCGCCACCGCGGCGGCCTCACGGCGAGCCTCAGGCGTCGCATCAGTCGCGTCGCCGCGCCGTCGGCTCCACTCCTCGCGCATGCGTGAAACGAGGAAGACCTGGTAGTCCATGGCCAGCCCGAACAGGACTCCCATGACGATGACCGGCAGGAAGGAGATGACGGCGCCGACCTTGGAGACGGCCAGGAGGTCGGCAGCCCAGCCCCAGCCGAAGACGGCTCCCACGGCGCCCATGCCCGCGCCCAGAGACAGCAGGTACCCGAGGGTCGCGGTCACGGGAACGGCGATGGAGCGGAAGACAACCATGAGGAGGATGAGCGAGAGGCCCACCACCACGATGCCGAAGGGGATGAGGGCGGCGTTGAGCTCCTCGGCGACGTCAATCGCGACAGCGGTCTGACCGGTGACCATGACGTTGCTGAGCCCGTAGCGGCTCTCATAGTCGCCGGCGTGGGAGCGGATGTTGCGCACGAGCTCCATCGTGGCGGGGTCGGCCTGCGATTTCTCGGGGCGGAGCTGGACGAAGGCGAGGGTCCCGTCCTCGTTGGGAGTGGCCAGGGAGACTCCCTCGACGCCGTCGAGCTGGGAGAGGTCACGGGCCAGACCCTGGACCGCGGCGACGGAGCCGGAGGGCTGAGAGATGTCAGCGATCACGACGATCGGAGAGTTGTAGCCCTCTCCGTAGGCCGCGGCGACGGCGTCGTAGGTCTCGCGCTGCTGCGATCCCTTCTCGGCAAAGCCATTGTCAGTCAGGGCCAGACGCAGGCCGCTGACGGGGACGGCGCACAGTCCCAGAAGGACGACGACGGCGCCGATGGTCACCCAGGGGCGGCGGGTCACCGTGCGCACCCAGCGGGAGGCCGGCCTCCGGTCCGCGTCCGCACCGGCGTCGGCGGCCCTACGACGCCGCGGGAGCAGACGCTGACCGAGGAGGCCGATGAGAGCGGGAACGACCGTCAGGGCCACGAGCACGGCCACTGCCACAACCGCCGCCGAGGCCAGTCCCATCGTGGTCAGGAACCTGATGCCGGCCACGCTCAAACCGCACAGGGCCACGATGACCGTGGTGCCGGCGAAGACGACGGCCCCTCCGGAGGTGGCGGTGGCCCGCCCAGCGGCCTCGGCCGGATCGACACCGTCGGCGAGGTACTCGCGCGCCCGCGAGACGATGAATAGGGCGTAGTCGATGCCGACCGCCAGTCCGATCATGACGGCCAGGACCGGGGTGGTGGAGTTGATGTCGGTGAAGCTTGCTGTCGCGAGGATGCCGAGCATGCCGACGCCCACGCCGACGGCGGCGGCGATGAGCGGGGTACCCGCGGCCACGAGGGAGCCGAAGGTGATGAGCAGGACGATCGCGGCGATGGCGACGCCGACGAGCTCAACGGCAGAGATGCCGATCCCCACCTCCTGGTCGATGTTGCCGCTGCGCTGGACTGTCAGGGACGGGTCCATGGCCTCGGCGCGCTCGGCGAGGGTGTCGAGGTCCTGGGCGACGGTCTTGGCCTTCGATGTGGTTCCGGTGGTGATGGAGCCGACCGAGGCGTCCGTCTGCACCTGGACGAGTACGTGGGTGCCGTCCGCGGAGACGGATGACGCAACGCCGGCGGTCTTGTCACCGAAGGGCGGGGAAACCGTGGCAACGCCGTCGATCTGCGATGCCCGAAGAGCAAAGGCGTTGACCGCCGGGGCGTGGTTCTCGATGCGGCCGTTGGAGCTGGTGATGAGGACCTGCTCGCTGGTGCCCGCCGCCTGGGGAAGCCGATCGGTGAGGACCTCCAGGCCGCGCATCGACTCAGTGCCGGAAATGGTGAAGGTGTCGTCGAGCTGGATACCGGTGGTGGCGACGACGCCGCCGAGGGCAGCGATGAGCAGCGCCCAGGCAGCAAGGACCCGGGTGGCGTGACGAGCGCACCATCGCCCCAGGGATAAGAGGAAGGTGGACATGACGGACCTTTCAAAAGGTACGGAGATGATCGAATTCGATACGCAAACGTACTGGATACATTCATGTATTGAAACCCAGGACGTTGTGACTCCTCGCACCCCTATGGCGCCGGTAAGGTGGGCGGTCTCATGACACCGAGTACCGACCCGCCCGCCGCCGAGCGCACGCTGCGCAAGCGGGAGAACACCCGCGCCCGCCTCATCGAGGCGGCTGCGGACATCGTTGCCTCCAAGGGCATTGCCAGCACTCGCATTGACGACGTCGTCAAACAGGCCGGCTTCACCCGGGGCGCCTTCTACTCCAACTACTCCTCACTCCAGGACGTCCTGACCGAGGCCATCGTCACGCGCTCCAACACCTTGCTGTCACAAGTCACGCAGGCCGTCGACTCCTTCGAGGGCACCCCCACGATGGACTCGCTCATGGAGCTGCTCGAGGCCATCCGCCCCGAGGCCCGCACCATCTACCTGCTGACCACGGAGTACTCCCTCTTCCAGCTGCGCAACCCCGACAGCCCGACAATCCCCGGCACGGCGCGCGCCGACTTCACCGCCAGACTGTCCGGGACGGTCGAGAAGGTTCTCGCCCGCATGGGACGCCGTCCCACCGTCTCCACGGCGAGCCTGGCCGACCTCGTCAGCCTGCTCTTCATGGACTCGATCGCCGAGAACATCGACTACAGCAGGCTGCGAGACCTCATCGAGGCGGTCATCATCGGGCTGAGCACGCCGACGCAGACCGGCGACGCCTGACGTCGCGCTCGACGTCGTCGGAGGTGGTCTGCGCACAGGGGCTTTCCGCGCAGCAGGGGACACTTCCCCGCGGCCGGGGACACCCTGCGCGTACGGGGACCGTATTCCTGTCCCCGACGGCGTCGAACGCCCCCGCCCGGAAGGACACGTACCCGGTCGCGCGGAATGTCCCCGTCAGTGAGCCAGGAGAGCGCAGGAGCCGGGCGAAGCGCAGCCCGCGAGGCCGCCCACACTGACTCCACCGCCCTCCACTCACCCCCTGTAGGCTCGGCGCGTGAGTCGCACCAGTGCCGCAC
>CAJZFF010000182.1 GCA_915069725.1 uncultured Actinomyces sp. | reverse complement strand
CCCGGGTCACGAGGAAACCCACCACCTTCGAACATACGTACAGTATAGCCCCATCCCCCACCAACCGCACGACGAACCAGCTCCAGAAACCACCGAGATAACAACGAAAACCTGGGAAACTGAAGCTGCTCCCCCGGTCAGTCCACCCCTGCCCACCGGCGCTCCATGACGCTCCAGAGGGAACTTGCGGCCGACAGGACGGCAGCAGCGACCGGAAGCCACGCGGTCCCGCCGACGACGAGTAACTGACTCGGCAGTCCGGGCGCAGCTCGGACACGGCCGACTCAATGACGCAGGCGTTGAGGACGTTGCTCGGGCCCATGGGGTGAGGCATTCGGGATCTCCGTTCTGCGCGCACCCCCGGATCGAAGACCATGAGCGATAACCGTGCAGGGCTACTGCTCCGAGGACCCAGTCCCACAGTTCGACGACGTCCGGCGGCTGCGTGCCTGCAACGAGGACTCCCGCCCTTCCAGCTCAAGCGACATGAATGACAACAGCACCCAGGACGGCCAGGATCCAGGAGGCGAAGGAGCCGATGAGGAACTCCTCAGCCTTCTGCCCCGCCTTATCCTGACTGATCTCGGGAAATCGGATCACACCCTTGGCGGCAACAATTGCGGCAATAGCAGCGGGCGCCTCAACGGAGGCGAGCAGGAGAATAAGGATTCGCTCAAGCGGACCGATCCAGCGACCACCGCGCATCGAGCTCCCCGACTCATCCTGCTTCCCGCTCTCCTGCGAGGGCTCACAACCAGCAGCAACAGCTTTCCCATTTCCCTGCGTGGAGTGGCGCGCAACAGCAAGAATGTCGGCGACGACTCGATTGGCGGGAACAGTCAGAAGGACGAAAACTCCGACGACGGCGCCCATCTTGGCAACTCGAGACCCAAGCGGCTGGTACACGACGACGCAGAGCGTCACAGCGAGGAGCAACAGACTCGCGCGAGCAAGGCGGATGAGCGGTTCCAGCCGATCCGTACCGTTCTCGGAGGCGCCCCGCCCCGCTCGCACCCACTGACGTATCCTCAGTGACTTCTCCCACCGGGCCTGCGAAACCTGGCCGCAGCACAACCATGCAGTGACTATCAGGATGCTGACGACGACACCTCCTGCCCCAAGATGGAAAACGGGCCACCCGACCAGGACGCCAAGAGCAACGACTACAGACATTCCCACCAAGAGTCTCACCCCGGCGGACCTCCGGGACAATCCCCCACTCACCAAATCAGAGCCGCCAACCACGGACGCGACGGCAAACAGAAGAACGAGGAGGGCCGTCATTCTCCTTCACCTCCCCCACCCAATCCGTCGAGAAGCTTTTGGACCTCCAGCAAGGAGGAACCGGCACTGCGAGCGAATTCAGAGACGGCTTGCTGACTCACCTTCTCCTGGCGGGCGATCTCAATCTGGGTCATTCCCATGAGGAGTCCAGCCATGATGCGGCGCTGACGGGGCTGAAAGCGGAATATCGTCTGGTCGCGCAGAATGAGGACAGAGTTGACGACCCCCTCACGCTCGCTCCGATCCCCTCCGGATCCGCCGACCGCATCCGGGTGGATGCGCAGCCAGGTACGGATGAAGGACCTCCCCGCATCCTGGAGATGATGAGCCTTCTCGATGGCTTCACGTGCGGCCCACCATGCCGAGCCGTCCTGGATCGGATGTCCTGGCGCACCATCCGCATCACTTCCCACCGCACCCTCAACCTCGGAGATCGCTCCGACGCCGATACCGAAGCGCAGGCCCAACCCTTCAGGCAGAAGGAGGTGTGTGCGCAACGTGAGAGCGAGAGCGTCGGCAAGAGTCGCCGAGACCGCCTGCAGCTCGTCACCGACCGTGGCGTACGGGCGCTGTGTCAGCGCCAGACCTTCGGCGGCCTGCTCCAGAGTCTCATGGATGACGCGCTGAGCACGTCTGCGATCAGAGAGCTCACGCGAGCGGATGATGTCTGCGATGAGTGCGTAGGAGACAGTCACAGCTTCACGATAATGCTTGTAATACCCCGAGTACAAGGAATATCTCGGAGCGAGGGGTGATCCTCACTCCTCATCACCCTCGGTCAGCCTTGTACTCCCGTCAGCACAAGCTCAGTCCCGGAGCGAGGCTCACCGGTCGGGAAGCCTCCCACCGGCGGCGAGGTAGCACTGGCCACACAGCGACTCGTACGTGACGTCCCCGGAGTCGATGGCCACCTGATCGCCGTCGAAGACGAAGGACTCCCCCACCTTGCGGGCATTGAAGATGGCCTTGCGTCCGCAGCGGCAGATGGTCTTGAGCTCCTCCAAGGAGTGGGCGATCTCCAGCAGCCTCCGTGACCCGGGAAAGCTGACCGTGCGGAAGTCGGTGCGGATCCCGTAGGCCAGGACGGGCACGTCGTCGATCAGCGCGATCTCCATGAGTTGGTCCACCTGGAGGGCCGTGAGGAACTGGGCCTCGTCGACGAGCACGCAGTCAAGAACCTCATGCAAGGTCGCCGCCTCTCGCGGTACGCCGCCCTCATCGCAGACGGGCCGCTCACCGCTCAGGGCCCGCCGGTGCACCAGGGCACGCAGGTCGTCGTCGGTATCGACGAGGAGGTCGACGCGGCGCGACACCCCGAGCCGGGAGACGACCGAGTCCTCACCCTTGGTATCGACCACTGCCTTGAGGAGTAGGACGTGCTGTCCGCGCTCCTCGTAGTTGTAGGCGGTCTGGAGCAGCCCCGTGGACTTGCCGGAGTTCATGGCGCCGTAGCGGAAGTAGAGCTTGGCCACGCGGGTCCTCCTGAGCCGGATCGAGTCACTCAGGCCGGATGCTACCCGCCGAGCGCCCCGGACGCGGACAAGACGTGACGACGCCGCTCAGCCGCTCCATGGCGCACGCATAGCCTCATCCAGACCAGCGCGGATAACCTCCCCCTCATGCTCTCACTCGACCACCTGCCTCACACCTGGCGCACCAGGCAGGCCGGCACATTGGCCGCGACCGCCGTCATCACGCTGTCGCTGTTCTCCTGGCTGGCTCTGACCACGAGCTCCGGGACGGGGCTGGCGCCTCATGACCAGAGCGTCACCACCTGGGCCGTGGATGAGCGTCACCCTGCCCTGACCGTCATCATGCAGGTGTTCACCGCCCTTGGTTCCACCGTGGGGCTGACGATCCTGACCGCGATCTGCGCCGTCCTCCTCTTCATGCGGGGCCACCGCGTGCGCGCGCTGGCCCTGAGCCTCACGATGATCGGCTCCAGCCTGTTGACGGTGGCGCTCAAAGAGATCTTCAGGCGTGCACGTCCCTCGACCGACACCCTTCTGGGCGACCCCGCCTCGACCACCTCCTTCCCCTCGGGGCACTCCTTCAACACGGCCGTCTTCGCCGGCATGCTGGCGGGAATGGTTCTGACATCCACTGCGGCGACCCTGTACCGGGCCTTGGCGATCATGGCGGCAGCGGGGGCGACTCTGCTGGTGGGGGCATCCCGCGTCTACCTGGGCTACCACTGGATGACCGACGTGCTGGCCGGCTGGTCCCTGGGGCTGGCCTGGCTGTGCCTGGTGACGCTGGCGCTCCTGTGGCTGAAGGGGCGACGGCGCCAGTCCCCACCCCTTGCGGCCATGCCATCGGACAGCTCCTCAGGAGTAGAGGGCATCGAGCCACCACTGGCCTGATCGCACCAGCAGGCGGGGCGGTCCGACGTCGGTGACCACCTGGAGGTAGGCGCGTCGCGAAGGCCCACGAGCGGTCCACCAGCCCTCGTCGACCGGCCAAGGGCCGGCCCACAGGAGCACGGACTCCATC
The DNA here is from genome assembly GCA_915069725.1 of uncultured Actinomyces sp. GTDB lineage: Bacteria > Actinomycetota > Actinomycetes > Actinomycetales > Actinomycetaceae > Actinomyces. The sequence goes on along the minus strand of CAJZFF010000182.1, from coordinate 1,359 downwards.
TGGGGCGCAGTCCCCACCGCACCCTCATCAACGCCATCCACGTCGTCGTCGACACTGAGGAAGCCGGGGACACCGTCGAGCTGACCGTGGATGTCGACGCCGAGCTCTCTCCCCTCAATGTCGGTGAGGCGTGCGGGAACCGGCCGGGGCAGGACGATGGAGGGCGAGGGCTCGGGCAGAGCGCCGCTCCAGGGCGCCGTCTCATCACCCTTGGATTCCCCTACGCCTTCGCTCTCACCCCAGGGGATGAGGCGAACCCGCGAGCGCGGGTCGCGCCCGGGAACGATCCTGGGAACCTGGATGCTTCCGGCTCCCAGGAGTGACTCCACGCGCTCGGCGGCGCGGCGGGCGCGCGACTGGGCCTGGTGGCCCGGCGCTTGCCACAGTCCCGCCTGGGAGGTCGTGGCGGGGCTCAGCTCGAGGGCTGTCAGGCTCAGGTGGGTCAAGCCGGAGGAGGGCGGGCGCCCGGAGCGTCCGGAGAGCCACCCCTCGAGCTGCCAGCGCACGCGGTCGGTGAGCTCGGAGGGAGTGGGGGTGTCCTCCAGCATCCAGCTTCGGGACAGGTCGGTGCCGTCCTCGCAGCGGGCGGCAACGCAGAGGCGTCCGACAGCGAGGCCTGCGGACAGCAGGCGGGCCGACAGGTTCTCGGCGAGGTGGCGGGCGGCGAAGGCTGCGGTGTCGGCGCGTTCGACGGGAGGGTCGAGGTCGGAGGTGACAGTGATGTCCTGGGCCGGCCGGGGCATGGCGGGGACCTCGTGGTGGGTGCCGGCGGCCAGGTGGTGGAGCCTGCTCCCCAGGGGGCCGAAGCGGGCGGTGACGTCTTTTCGGGGCAGGGCCGCCAGGTCCGCCAAGGTGCGCAGGCCGAGTTGGGAGAAGCTCTCCAGCAGGGGGCGGGCCTCGCGCCGCAGGCGGCTGAGGGGCAGACAGGCCAGGAGTGCGTCCAAAGGCCAGGGGGCGAGGAACTCCGGGGTCCGTCCCGGTTCGACGATGATTCCTTGGCGGGCGGCCAGGACGGCTCCGGGCAGGGAGTCTGCGATGCCGACCTGGCACTCGACGTCGGCCTCCTGGGTGACGGTCTCCACGAGGGCTGAGGCGAGGAGCTCTTCCCCGCCGATCCAGGCTGCGGGCCCTCTGGCGTGGGACAGGGCCAGTCCGGGGCGGGCCACCATGGGGTCCGCCAGGAGGGAGGTGAGGGCCTCCATGACGGTTTCGAAGGCGCGGCTCTGGTGTTCCTCCTGGGGAGGGAGAACGGTGAGCTCGGGGCACAGGGATCGGGCAGTGCGCAGTCGCATGCCCGTGGTGATGCCGGCGCGGCGAGCCGGGGCGGAGGCGGCGAGGACTCCGCGAGCGCCGACGACG
>CAJZFF010000181.1 GCA_915069725.1 uncultured Actinomyces sp. | reverse complement strand
CCTGGAGGAAACCACGCCTGGTGTCTGCCGGTGGCGGATTGTGACGCATCGGTCGTCGTTGGTTTCGCTGCGTGCAGCCGGGGCGGGCAGAATCGGGGGAAATCAGACCGAGCGGTCCGAGAGTGACCGGGTGGAGGGGATTGTGACCATGATGGATGGGCCCATGGATGGCCAGATGGAGGAGCAGATGGTTCTGCTCCAGAACATGTCGACCGACTGGGGGAACTGGATGCAGTCCGTGGGTGCCCAGGAGGTCGTGGTGGAGGTCGAGGGGGTGGGGACGCGCGCCGCCGTGACGAGTCGCGTGCTCAGGCCCCGTGGCATTCTGCGTCGTGCCCAGTGGGCCGAGAACGAGATGCCCGTCGAGCTGGTCCGTGAGGCCGTGCGCCTACGGGCGCTCATGGCCCACCCCCGTGGTGGAACCTGGACCTGGGCGGCGCTGTCCATGAAGAGCAGCGAGGGTTACAAGCTCATCTCCGACTTCGACTACGACCGCGAGCCGGTCCTCGACCCGCCCTACACGGCAGAGGACTGCGCCAAAGAGCTGGAGGTCTTCCCCCGTGACCCCGGTGCGATCCCCGACTGGATGAAGATCGGGATCTGAAGGCAGAAGAACTGGCTCGGAGGGATGCAGCAGGGGCAAAAGGTTCGCGGCTGCATTAAGACGTGCCGCAGTAAGAGTGCGGGAGAGTGAGTTGACGTCAAGTACTCAGAGGGGCCGGGGAAATCCGGTGGTCTCGAAGTGTGAGGTGTTGCTGCGTGGCCGGCTGACTGAGGGCAATGGCGCTGGTGAGCCTGATTCGGGTAGGGTCGGCCGCTCTGATATTGAGTGAGCGGGGGAATGGCGTGAGTGAGACGCGGGATCCAGAGGTCGTAGCGTCCTCGGGTGGTTACTACACGGTGCAGGAGTCGGCGCCTGAGGTCGACCCGGCGAGGCGGTCCGTGCCGGGCCCAGTGACGGGCTACGGTGCCTTCCCTGCGCCTGGGGATCCGGGGGCGCTGGGCCCCGGGATGGTGCCTGAACCGATGATGGCTCCGACGCCAGTGAAGGTGTCTGCTCCCTCGGGTGCTGAGGCCTGGTGTGCGGGGCTGTTCGGGCTGCTGGCGCCCCTGCCGATCCTCGATGTGCTGCTCGCCATGGTGGCGATGATCGTGGTCGGCCTGTGGAACAAGAAGGACCTGCGTGAACCGGCCCGGACGAATCGCCGTCTGGCGGCGAGCTGGGGACTGACGCTGCTGCTGGTGGAGCTGGCCCTGGTGGCGATCCAGATCGCCGTGTTCACCATCGCGGACGATTTCTATGAATCGCTGCCTTTCATCCCGTGGGGCACCCCGATCATCATGGCACTGGTCATGGTCGGGGTCCATGTGCTGGTGTGCTCCGTCCAGGCGATCCGGGCCTACCGCGGCAAGACCCTCCGCTTCGGAGGCTTCCCCTTCTTCCGCTGACCAGGCCCGCACCCGCACGGGGCCAGCATTGAGCCCAGCGCACCGGGCCCCGGAGGTGGAAGTCGCCGAGCAACCACGGCGCCCGCCGCCGAGGCGGCATCTCAGGTCCCGTAAGGGCTCATCCTTGGAATCGGCATCAGCCCAGCAAAGGACAGAATCAATATCACGGCCCCAATACCCAACATAGCCATGACCAGGTTCCTTCGGGCATTGTCACTGGGGGCGACGGAATTGAGGATATGTGCGCCACCGCGTCGTGTCGCCGCACCCCATGGCGCCAGCCACAGGATGAGAAGGTCCAGGGCGACCCCCAAGAGGAAGATGGTGTAGAAACGAACAGGTAGCGGGATCGATCCAAAAGTCTCGGATTTTTCCTGCCCCAGATCCGATGAGAAAATAGCCATGAGGAAGAGGAACGCAGTCCCTGAGGCCAGAAGAAAAGCGAAGCCAACAGAGATCGCCGAACGCACCAGGTACCACGGGGTCATGGCCCACATGCGGGAGTCGTCCGACGGCGAGGTACCGCCCCGCTGAAGCCGGTTCCAACGCCGAGCGTCCTGGGCCCGGCCCACAGCGCCGGCTACCACCGTCAGAATCGCCGCGATGATCGCCATCCAAACCGGTCTGAAGATCCCGGCCGCGGACAGCATGAACCACAGGGCCAGCATCGCTATCGGGTGACGCACCGGCTCCTGCGCCCACTGGGGCAGCTCCCCCGGACGTCTGGGAGCGTTGCCCTGGCTGATCTGCGCCCTCCGGGCGCCGGCTGCCATCGGTCCTGCCATCGCTCCCGCCGATGGCGCAGCCGTCGGACCGGCGACGGCCTGGGAATAACCGGGCTGATACGCCGTCGGATGCTGACCCGAATAGGGGAACATCGGCACCTGTCCCGACAGCGCCGGCCGCGGGTACGCCCCTGAGGAGGCTGCAGGCGCAGGAGCGCCCACGCCGTACTGCATCGACTGCGCCCCCCGTGAGGGCATCGCCGAACTGTTCTGGTACCACTGGCGAGGCGGGATGGCCGGTGGGGGCTGGGTGGAAGCGCCGGAGGCGGCCGACGGCGCCGAGTAGCCGTACCCTCCCTCCGCGCCGGAGGGCGCGGAGACGGGACTGCCGTAAGCGGCCGGGGAGGCCGAGGTCGCACTGCGAGCATCCCGAGGCGACCCCGGGGTCGAACCGTAACCAGGGGTGAACGTACTGGTGCTCCGCTCCAGCTCGCTGAACTCCGGCTCCTCGTCCTCGGGTCCCAGGAGCCGGTCGACCGCCTCCTGCCCGGTCCCGCCCTCAGCGATCTCATCGAGCACCTCCAGCAGGCCGTCCGGGCTCAGGCGGTTCTCCGCCTCAGGGGCGAGCGCCGCCGTGAAGGCCCGCGCCAGCGCCGGGCACTCCTCCTCCAGGTTGCCCAGCTCCGGGGTGCCCCCGTAGACGCGCCGGAAGACCACCTGCCAGGCGCCCGAACCGAAGGGCGCCAGACCGGTGACGGTGAACAGGAGCACGCCCGCGCAGGCGTACCAGTCGACGTCGGCGTTCGGCTCCCCGCCGTCGAGCATCTCCGGGGGGATGAATCCCGGTGTCCCCGTGACCTGACCGGTCTGGGTGAGGCGGACGTCGTCGGCCACCTGGGCGATGCCGAAGTCGATGAGAACCGGCCCCTGCGCGCCGAGCATGACATTGGAGGGCTTGAGGTCGCGGTGGATGACGCCGGCGGCGTGCACCGCGCGCAGGGAGTCGACCAGCCCGTGGGCCAGGTCGGCCAGGTCACGGGCGTCAGTGGTCAGGTCGTAGACGCCCTCGTGCTCCACCTCGTGCTGCAGGGTGGGGCCCTCGATGAGCTCGGTGATGACGAAGGTGATGCCCTGGGAGCCGTCCCCGGTCTCAATGTCCAGGATGCGCGCCACGCGCGTGTCCCTCACCCGGGCCAGGACGCTGGCCTCCCGGTCCAGGCGGCGCCGAGCCGTGGGGTCCGCGGCGATCTGCGGGTGGAGGATCTTCATGGCCACGTGGCGCCCACCCTCGTCGGTGGCCTCCCACACCACGCCCATGCCGCCGGCGCCCAGGCGACGCAGAAGCCGGTATCCCCCCACTGAGGTGCCGGCGCGCAGTTTGCTCAGGGTGACCGGCTCGCCCGGGTGCGCGTCGAAGTTCTGCGTCATGGCCCCCACAGTACCGGCCCGGATTCGCTCGTGGGCGCCCCGAACCTGTGGGGCTCTTCGCCCGACTGTGGGCCATGTCGCGGGAGTAAAGCCAGTGGTGGAGCCGGATTACCGGTATCGGGTCGGGCGGTTTCCGACGGTGGGGATGGGGAGGTCTCCACCGTCCGCCATCGCCGTCGAGGACCGCGCTGACTGATTGCTGAGAATCTCTGGTCAAAGCGGGAAACCTGTGTCAAGATGAGCCCGTCCGCGGTCGAACGGCTGATCGCGGCACGTGTCAATGCGGACACGCATCGGCACCTTTCACGACGGATCGTCCGGCACGTACCTGCCGGTGAAGGGATAGCACCACTCATGGCAACTGTGACTTTCGAGAACGCCACACGTATCTACCCGGGCAATGACCGCCCCAGCGTTGACGCTCTCAACCTCGAGATCGCCGATGGCGAGTTCCTCGTACTCGTTGGCCCCTCCGGCTGCGGTAAGTCCACCTCCCTGCGCATGCTCGCGGGCCTGGAGGACGTCAACGCCGGTCGCATCCTCATCGGTGACCGCGACGTCACCGACGTTCAGCCCAAGGACCGTGACATCGCCATGGTCTTCCAGAACTACGCGCTCTACCCGCACATGACCGTGCACGACAATATGGGCTTCGCCCTCAAGATCGCCGGCACCCCCAAGGCCGAGATCGACAAGCGCGTGCGCGAGGCCGCCAAGATCCTCGGCCTGACCGAGTACCTGGACCGCAAGCCCAAGGCGCTCTCCGGTGGTCAGCGTCAGCGTGTGGCCATGGGTCGCGCCATCGTGCGTAAGCCCAAGGTCTTCCTCATGGACGAGCCGCTGTCCAACCTGGACGCCAAGCTCCGTGTGCAGACCCGCACCCAGATCGCCTCGCTCCAGCGCTCGCTGGGCGTCACCACGGTCTACGTCACCCACGACCAGACCGAGGCCCTCACCATGGGTGACCGCATCGCGGTCCTCAAGGACGGCGTGCTCCAGCAGGTCGGCACCCCGCGCGAGATGTACGACCACCCCGCCAACGATTTCGTCGCCGGCTTCATCGGCTCGCCGGCCATGAACCTGGGGCAGTTCACGGTCAAGGGCGACGTCGCCACCGTCGGCGCCGCCAAGATCCAGCTGTCCAAGGCGACCCTGGACGCCATCACCCCCGAGGACGGCGGCAAGGTGACCATCGGGTTCCGCCCCGAGTCGCTCGACGTCGTCTCCGCCCAGGACGAGCACTCCATCCCGGTGCGCCTGTCCTTCGTGGAGGAGCTGGGCTCCGATGCCTACATCTACGGTGAGCTCGTCGGCGCCGAGGAATCCGAGGCCAAGCTCGGCTCCGGTGAGGACTCCAGTCAGATCATCGTGCGCGTGCCTCCGCGTACCGCCCCCGAGCCGGGTGAGACCGTCTACGTGCGGATCCGCCCCGGTCAGGAGCACATCTTCTCCGCCTCCACCGGCAAGCGCCTGCCCGCCTGAGGATGCTGAGCACGACGGCGCCGTTCCCCTTCCCGGGGGCGGCGCCGTCGCCGCGCTCACC
>CAJZFF010000180.1 GCA_915069725.1 uncultured Actinomyces sp. | reverse complement strand
GCCTGGACGACCTGCGCGCCGACCGCCACCAGTTCGCACTCGACCTGCGTCGCCCGCTCCCACCTGAGCCCCGCGCCGCCGGCCGGCTCGGAACCGTCTTCCACGACGCCGTCGCCCAGCGCCTGAGCGCACGCGGCACCCTGTTCGGCCTGGGGCAGGCGGGCGTGCCCGACAGCCTCGGACCCCAGGACCGGGACCGCATCGAGCGCTGGCTGGAGACTGCCGAGAACCTGCCGCTCCTGGAGGACTACGTCCTGGCCGAGACCGAGACGGACCGGGAGATCACTATCGGCGCCACCACCCTGCGCTGTCGCATGGACGCCGTCTTCCACCGCTTGGACGGTTCCGGGTGGCTCATCGTCGACTGGAAGACCGGGCGACGACAGGTGCCCGTGGACCAACTCAGCGTCTACGTCCACGCCTGGGCGGCCTCCCAGGGTGTGCCCACCGGCTCGGTACGCGCCGCCTACGTGTACGTCGACTATCCCGGAGGGCGCGTCGATGAGCTCACCGCCGCGGGCCTGCTCGACCTCGACCAGATCGAGTCAGCTCTGACACCGGGCTCCCCACCCGACGAGATGACACCTCTTCCCGCACCCGAGCAGCAAGGCTAACGTCAGCCTCAGGGCCGCCCGGGCTCGGCCGCTCGACCAGAAGTACGGCCGGTCCTGGCCCGGCGCACCGACTCTTCGCACCCGACGCCGCAAGGAGAACCCACATGCTGGTGACCTGGTCGATTGTCGCCTTCCTCATCAGCGCCCTGTGCTGGATCCTCGGCGACGCGCTCATCGTCGGTTTCCGTCGGCCTGACCGGCACGAGCACGGCGAGTTCATCGACCTCATGGGAGACGACGCCTACGCCTTCTACACGCGCGTCAACGAGCCTCGCCTGCGATGGGGCGCGCTGGTCGCCAACTACTCCATCCCGCTCATGCTCGCCGGTCTCTATGCGCACTGGGTGCTGTTGCGCGGATCGCCGGTGGGGATGGCGGGCGCGGTGCTGCTCGGCGTCGGGTTCAGCCTCTCGCCCCTGGCCCACGCCTCCTTCTACCCGCTCGCTCTGGCCTCGGAGCGCGCCCACACCGCCCATCAGGCGTACGTAGCCGCCAGGGCGGCGAGCAGCGGGAAGGAGGACAGCGAAGGGCCCGACCCCGCCGCCCTGGAGCACGCGCGCAGGCTCTACCGCTTCCTCATGCAAGCCTGGGGCCCCGCCATCGGGCTGACGGCGCTGGGCTGGCTCCTCGTCTGCATTGCTCTGGGCTCCGGAGCCACCGCCTTCCCTCGATGGTCGCTGCTCCTGACCCCACCGGTGCAGGCCCTCCCGTGGTACGCCCTCACCCGCCTGCCCTATCCCGGCAAGCCACTGCTGGACGGGGCCCTGTTCAACATCGTCAACCTGGTGTGGGCCATCGCCTTCCTGGCGCTCATGAGCCACAACCCGCTGACCTGATCCCGGGCGAGGCGCCGACGCGGCGTCAGTCGTCCTCGTCGTCGACGCGCACCATGGCCACCGGGTTGGTGATGGCGTCAGGCTCAGCCGGCTCACGAACCCCGGGAACCGGTGCCAGCCGGGGCGTGGCCGGCTCCACCAGTGGGGCGTCACCCACCTGGGCGGCCAGATCCTCCAGCATCGCCACCGCGTCATTGATGACCGGCTTGTCCCCGGTCCTGACCCCGTGCAGCAGCCAGCGCGCCAGGCTCAGCTCACTGACCAGCTCGGCGCGCTCACGCAGGTGGCGGTCAACGCCCTCGGAGCGGGCAATGTCGTAGGCGTCCTCAATGGAGTCCAGGCAGTCCACCGGCGCCGAGGAGTACACCCAGGCCAGGTCCTCGGCCGGGTCACCCACATGCGCCTGGGACCAGCCCCGCACGGCCACCACCGTGCCACCGGCCACCAGGACGTTCTCCTCAGCGAGGTCCCCGTGAACCACGGTGGGGCGGAAGCGCCACAGAGCGGTGTCCTCCAGGGCCTGCTCCCAGCGCCCCAACAGCGCCGGTGGGGTCCTGCCCGTCGCGGCGGTGTCGTCCAGCAGACTCAGCCAGCGCCGACGCACCTCCTCAGCGTCGTAGACCGGCATACCGGCCTCGGAGATCACCGTCATGGACAGCTCATGGATCTCACCGAGCGCCTTGCCCAGGCCCGCCGACATCCCCGGCCCCGGCCGGAGCGTCTCCACCGGGATCAGCTTGCCCTCCACATGGGAGCGGACCTGGATGTGCGCGTCCTTCTGACGCAGAGACCCGGCGACACGAGGAACATCGAAGGAGAGCCGTCCGTCGTCGACGACCCGTCCGATGCGGCGCAGCACCTCGGCCTCGGCCTCCAAGGAGGCGCCCACGGCATCGGTACGGGCCTCATGGACCTCCCAGTGCCGGCCCTGGGTGTCGATGACGCCGATGATGTGCCGCTCGGGGGTCTCGGACTGCGGAAGCGCCAGCCGAGTCGGGTTGAGGCCGGCGACGGCGACGCTCGCCATCGCCGCCAAGGAGAGCGCGGTATGGCGAGGACGAGGAGTCTCGGCGGTCTGGGCCTGTGGGGCCGGCGTGCTGCTGCGGGGCGGCTCGGCCGAGGCACCCGGCAGCGGGGCAACGACCACGGGCGCACGATAGTCCTCGTCGTCCTCGTCGGATCGCTGATCGGAGGGCTCAGCCTGTTGCTGGTGGTTGTCCTCATCGCCGACTTGAGCCTCAGCACGCTCGACGTCGGAGGTCACCTCATCGGCGAGGCTGTCGACACCGCCGTCGACATCAGTGGTGCCGGGGGCGTCCGGGGACTGCGGAGGCTGTGACATGGTCCAACCGTAGGCGACAGGTCCTATATCTCGCAGGACAGCCGCGCCCGTCCGCTGGCGGCAAACGTTCAGAGACGTGGGCAACGGCTTGAGGAATGTGCCAGAAGACCGATGTTATCCACAGGTTATGTTGAGGTGGTGGCCATGCTGTGACCAGGTGCCCTAGAGTTTATCCGTGACAATGGTCACCGACCGGCTGGTGTGTCACGGCTCAGTGCAGAGCCCCGGGTCGGTCCTCACATCATCCTCACTCCTCCCCTCATACGACTCCCACGCTGAGAGGCATCATGGACGCTGCCGATCTTCTCCTGACGGAGGTTCGCGAGCTGGTGCGCGCTCGCGGCATCGACCCTCTCAAGGACGCCTCCGAACTCGACCAGCTCGTCACCCAGGCCGAGGAGGACTATCTGCGTCGCTCCGACGCCGGACTCGTCCCGCCGCTCATCGACCCCAAGGGGGCACGCACCCACGTGCTCGACTCCATGGCGGGACTGGGCCCGCTCCAGGGCTACCTCGACGACGAGTCCATTGAGGAGATCTGGGTCAACGCCCCCGGCCGAGTCTTCGTCGCCCGCTCCGGACGCCCCGAGCTGACCACCACGATCCTGGAGAGTGAGGACCTCACGGTTCTGGTCGAGCGGATGCTGCGGGCCTCCGGGCGCCGCCTGGACCTGTCCAGCCCCTTCGTCGACGCCCAGCTCGCCGGGGGACAGCGGCTCCACGTCGTCATCCCACCCATTACCTCCCAGCACTGGGCGGTCAACATCCGCAAGCACACCTCCCGTGCCTCCCGCACCGCCGACCTGGTGCGCATGGGCTCGCTGAGCAGCCAGGTCGCCGCCTTTCTGGACGCCTCCGTGCAGGCCGGCCTCAACATCCTGGTCTCGGGCGCCACCCAGGCCGGCAAGACCACCATGGTCAGGGCGCTGGCCGGAGCGATCCCGGGCGCGCAGCGGGTCATCTCCTGCGAGGAGGTCTTCGAGCTGGCCCTGCGCAACCGTGACTGCGTGGCCATGCAGACCCGGCCGCCCAACCTTGAGGGCGTCGGAGAGATCAGCCTGCGGCGCCTGGTCAAGGAGGCCCTGCGCATGCGCCCCGACCGCCTCCTCATCGGAGAGGTCCGCGAGGCCGAGGCCCTGGACCTTCTCATCGCCATGAACTCGGGCCTTCCCGGCCGACGAAGCGACCTACCAAGTGCGTTCCTGGTCCTCCCGCACACAGCCCAGAGGATCGCGGCATACCCCCACCGAACCACCCATGCCGCTGGGTGGAGCCATCGTTGCGCGGACGACGGCCAGGGCCACGGGAGAGCTCGCCCTCACGAAGAGGACGGGCTACACGTCGTGGGCGAATGTCGCAGAGCGGGGGCGGGGGCAGGCGGGCCGTTCTGGGGATGGGGACGCTCCGGGAGAGTCAGGCCCGCAGGGGCCGCCCGCAACCACCCACACAGGTGCCGCCCCCGCGCCACAGCCACGACGGCCACACCGGGCACATGGGGCCATGACCGAAGGAACCCCGCGCCACTGCATCCCCCTTCAATGGCGGCCACCGAGCTCACCCACGCACCACTTCCGGGACTGCCCACGCCACACCCCGGGGAGAACAGGCCGCACCACCTCACTGCCGAGCTCTACCACCGGGGACACAGCCGCCGCATCCCGTGCTCTAGGACGGGCCTACCCGGCTGCATGGGCGAGGATCTAAGCCAGGCTTAGGACCCACGGCAGGGGCAGTTTCCGCCCATTTCTGACACGTGCGGAACAACACACCAACAGCGACTTTTCCGCATGATTACAGGGATTTACTGCTTCCCAACGGTGAGCGAAAGTGATTGATTCATGTTCCAAACTTGCACATGTTGTCAGAACCCAAAACGCTTGGCGGTCGGCTGGCGTGGGGCGGGGGGTTATCCTCTGGGGTTACTGGGAAAGGTTTTTGTGTTGCCGGTTATTTCGCCGTCGTGATGTTTGGTGTTTGTGCTGGTCAGAGCGTTGTGTGCTGGTCGCGCTGCTGTGGTTGAGCTCGTGTCTTCTTGTGTTGGTGCTTCGTGGCCGTGGTGGCTGGTGCTGGTGGTGATGGTCTTGGTGGCTGGCTGGCGTGCTCGTGGTGCTCGTGCTCGTGGTGGTGTGGCTGTGCGTGCGTGTGAGGGCCGTTGACGGCCTGTCTGCCGTGCGTGCGTGTGCTGACCTAGGCGTGGGCTGTAGGGCGCTCAGATCGGCTCCTGTGGCTCCTGGTGGTGGGGTGTGCATGTCGGCCGAGCCTGCGGTGGCTGGTGGTGTGGTCCGTGTTCTGGTGGCTGTCGGGTGCGCGGTGGTGGGTGTGTGCTCGCGTGGTGGTGGTGCGGCTGATACCCCTACCCCTACCCCCCTACCCC
>CAJZFF010000179.1 GCA_915069725.1 uncultured Actinomyces sp. | reverse complement strand
CCAGCAGCTCCCGGAGGTTATCCATGGAACGGACCCACGCCTGTTCCTCACGGTCCCTACCCTCCGATGGGACTGAACCCGGTTCTTGGATTCACCTGGAACGACCCGGTCCTCATGTGCGAGCGCGAGCGCTCCGCGACCCGCAAGGTCTCGCTCACCAGCGGCATCATCGGGCTCATCACCATGATGATCCAGATGGCCATCATCGTCACCATGTTCCTCGGCATCGGGTACGCGGGGCAGCAGGGCGAGTTCTTGCTGTTCATGTCCCTTCTCATCGTGGTCCTCGCTCCGATGGCCGTTTGCCTTGGATGGGTCATCACCTTCATCCTGGCTCTTGTCGCCTGCATTCAGGCCCGTTCCCGCATGCCTCAGGTTCAGCCGGACGGATGGATCCAGGCTAAGACGCCAACGCTGGCGCTGCTGGTCACCAGCATCGTGACGGGACTGCCCACCCTCATCATGTACGTGTTCCTGTACGAGGCGCTCTCACGTGACTACACCGATGATTTCATCGATGGCTTCCTGGAGCCATTACTCATGTTCTGCGGCCTGACCCAGGTCCTGATCGTCGTTGCGTTCGTGTTTCTGCTCCGTATGAGCAAGGCGCTGGACCCGGCGGTCAGAGCATCTCAGGCCCCGAGAGCACAGTCCGCGTGACCTCCCGGTGCCGATGAGAACTTGGGCGCCGGCGAGCCACTGAGATGACCTTCGAGGTTGAGCAGTGCGGGATGCTGAGCGCCGAGCCATGGAGCCAGGGGCTTGAGGCATGGGGCAGACTCCCTATGCTCTGAGCTGTGCCCATCCGACGCCGGTCGCCTAGGCTGAGAGCCCCCACCCCTCTCTGCTGTTGCCGGAGTACCCCATGAGCCACCTACCTCCCCAGAATCCCAACCGCGACCCCCGTATCGAGGACGCCGGCTACGTGCGGAACGCCCCCGCGCCTGTTCCTTACGGCCGCTACAACCCTCCGGTGGGGCAGACAACTGCTGCTGGCTTCGGCTCGATCGATCCGGTCTTGATGGAGGTTCAGCGCAAGCGCTCCGCGACCCGCAAGGTCTCAATCGCCGGCAGCATCATCGGGCTCATCACCATGATGATCCAGATTATCTTCACCACCTACGAACTCCTCACTGTCAACCTGCAGGGGGAAGAGTACCTGGAGCTCGCGCTCCTTGCCCTTCTCATGATGATCGCCGCCCCGTTCATCGTCGGCCTCGGGTGGATCGTGACGTTCATCCTCGGTCTTATCGCCTGTATTCGGGCGAACTCCCGGACACCTCAGGTCCAGCCCGACGGATGGATCGCGGCCAAGTTGCCAACGTTGATGCTGCTGGTGGCGAGTATTGTGGCTGGACTTCCCACCCTCGCCATTTATGTCGCTTGGTTCTCGGAGGGCTCGTCCGAGTCCGTTGTCAAATCTCTGCTTGTCGCCTGCGACCTGGTGGAGGTTCTGATCGCAGCGGGGTTCGTCGTTGTGCTCCGCATGAGCAAGGCGCTGAACCCGGTGGTCAGAGCGTCTCAGGCCCCGGGAACGCAGCCAGCATGATCTCTTCCCGGGCCCGATGAGAACAACGGGCGCCGCACAAGCTACTCATCCATCGCCCGTACCACGATGTAGTCAATATCCACCTGGGCCTGCGTGAAGCCCTCGTGCTTGAGCCGTCCCCGGTGGATGCTTCCGCTGTGCGTGGTCAGGCAGATGTGGTAGGCAGCGTTGTGACCGAAGCAGGCATCGAACTCCTTCTGCGATGCTGAACGCGAGACCTCGTGGTAGGGCTGACCGTCGAAGAGGAAGAGAATGCTCTCGGGGGTCTTCTCCATCCCGTAGGTGTGCCACTGGGTGAGATCGGGCCGCGGCGAGACCCCCAGGTTGCTTCCTTTGCCCCCCGCCTGGCCGTAGTGCACTGTCGACTCTGCGATGCCGGTGGCGCTGCCGCCGCCGTAGGTCTCCACGACATCGATCTCGCCCCCGTTGTTGTCGTCGTCCGCCCGCAACCAGATGCCGGCGAAGAGTCCCTCAGCCGACTGAGGGAAACGTGCCCTGGTCTCCAAGGAGCCGTAGACGAAGGAGAACAGCCCCTGCGTGGTGACAAAGGCCTGGTCGACGTGGCGCAGGGTCGGCTCCTTGTCGAAGCGGTTCTGGAAGCCCTTGAGGGGGGTGGCGCGCTTGCGCCACAGGACGTGCCCGACACCGTTGCTGACGCTGTGGGTGTCATGGGTGAACACCCCCCAGTCGTAGCTGGTGCAGGACTCGGGCTCCGAGTGGTTGTCCCGCCACCGTGACGGGGAGAAGTCCGATCCGTCAGAGAACTGCTCATTGAAGATGACGCTGCCGAAGTCGTAGGAGGACTCCGCCGCCGCTGCCTGCGAGGGGGAGACGAGACCGGCGGCAGCCAATCCTGCCCCGGCGCTGAGGCCGGTGATGATCGAACGTCGAGAAGGGAGTGTCATGAGGGCGTTCCTTGCTTGAGAAGAAGTTGCTAATACAGCAGCAACACCGGACCGTGCCTGCTCTGCGACATCGTTCAGCTCTCAATCGGGCTCAGATGGATCCGGCACTCACTTCTCAAGCACTCGACATGTTGTGACGATCTCGCAGTCAGCGTCTGATGACGCCTGAGCATGGGGCTAAGACTAAACATTGTTACGGACATTTTGTAGGTGCGAAACACGTCCTGTTGCGACCGTCGTCAGACGCTGAGCCGTTCCGCAGCCGTTGGCGTGACCTTCGTCTCCGAAGGTCGTGCTGTGTGGACGAGCACATCCCACCGGAGGTGACGTACACTCGATGGCGACCAACATCCTTTAAGTCCGTCCTGAGAGGCGGGGAAGGAGGCCTGAAATGGCCGAAAGTTTGTCAGGCGCCTCTGGCGCACCGATCCAGGGCAAGGAGATCCTCGGACCTCCCGATATAGCCCGCTCCCTGTTCCGTATCGCGCACGAGATCCTGGAGCGCAACCACGGGACGCAGGACATCGTCGTCCTCGGGATCCCCAGTGGGGGAGCACCACTCGCGCACAGACTCGTCGAGGCGCTCGCTGTCGCCGCGGGAGAAGGGACTCAGTGGTCCGAGCAGGCCGAGCAGGCACCGGCCGCCAAGGTCCCGGTCGGCACCCTGGACATCACCATGTACCGCGATGACCTGGGACGCCATCCCATCCGCGTTCCCCGTCCCACGGAGATCCCCCAGGGCGGCATTGACGGCAAGGTCGTCATCCTCGTCGACGACGTCCTCTACTCCGGGCGCACCATCCGGGCCGCGCTCGACGCCCTGGGCGCCATCGGCCGCCCCCGGGCCGTGCAGCTGGCCGCACTCGTGGACCGCGGACACCGGGAGCTGCCCATCCGAGCCGACTACGTGGGTAAGAACCTGCCGACCTCCCGCACCGAGAAGGTCGTGGTGTCACTGACCGAGCTCGGCGCCTCCACCGACGCCGTCACCATCGTCCCCGCAGACGTCCCCACTGAGCGTTCGAGTGAGCGCAGCAACCAGGAGGCCACCCGATGAAGCACCTGCTCTCCGCCAAGGACCTGACCCACGACGAAGCGGTCATGGTCCTGGACACCGCCGAGGCGATGGCCGCCACCCAGCGTCACGCAGTCAAGAAGCTCCCGACGCTGCGAGGCAAGACCGTGGTGAACCTCTTCTTCGAGGACTCCACCCGCACCAGGCTCTCCTTCGAGGCCGCCGCCAAGCGCCTGAGCGCCGACGTCATCAACTTCTCGGCCAAGGGCTCCTCAGTGTCCAAGGGCGAGTCCCTCAAGGACACCGCCCAGACGATCATGGCCATGGGCGCCGATGCGGTCGTCATCCGCCACTCCGCGTGCGGAGCCGCCCATCTGCTGGCACATGCCGGTTGGATCGACGTGCCCGTGCTCAATGCGGGCGACGGCACCCACCAGCACCCTACGCAGGCACTCCTGGATGCGATGACTCTGCGCCGCTGGTACGCGCCCGACGGTACCGCCGCAGACGGCTCTCCAGCCCCGCGGGGACGGGACCTGGGCGGGGCGAAGGTCATTATCGTCGGTGATGTCCTCCACTCCCGGGTGGCCCGCTCCAATGTCGATCTGATGACCGCCCTGGGCGCTCATGTCACCCTCGTGGCCCCTCCCACCCTGCTGCCCGTCGGCATGGACGACTGGACCTGTGATGTCTCCTTCGATCTGGACGAGGCCCTCGAGACTGTCCAGCCGGATGCCGTCATGATGCTGCGCGTTCAGCGTGAGCGCATGAGTGCCGCCGGCGGCGGTTTCTTTCCCAGTCCTGCTGAGTACTCGCAGGCATACGGCCTGAACCTCGCTCGGCGCGCGGTCATGCCCGAGCATGCCATCGTCATGCACCCCGGCCCCATGAACCGCGGCCTTGAGATCACCGCCGAGGCCGCCGACGACCCCCGCTCGCGCATCATCGAGCAGGTCGGCAACGGAGTCTCCGTCCGTATGGCCGCCCTCTACCTCCTCCTCGCTGACGAAGGGAACCAGCTGTGACCTCCCACCTCCTGACCGGTGTCCGCCCCTACGGCGAGGACCCCACTGACATTCTCATCACCGACGGCACCATCACCGCCATCGGCCCTGACGCAGCGGCGAAGGCCCCGGCCGATGTCCAGCGCCATGACCTGGACGGGCTCATCGCTCTGCCCGGGCTCGTCGACATCCACACTCACCTGCGCGAGCCCGGAGGGGAGTCCGCCGAGACCATCTACTCCGGTACCCGCGCCGCAGCCATCGGCGGCTACACCGCCGTCTTCGCGATGGCCAACACCACGCCCGTCCAGGACAACGCCGGTGTCGTGGAGCAGGTACTGCGGCTGGGCCGTGAGGCCGGCTGGGTGGATGTCCACCCGGTGGGCGCCGTCTCGGCGGGACTGGCCGGCGAGCACCTGTCCGACATGGGCGCCATGGCGACCTCCGCCGCCCGGGTGCGGGTCTTCTCCGACGACGGCAAGTGCGTCTCCGACCCCGTCCTCATGCGCCGGGCCCTGGAGTACGTCAAGTCCTTCGACGGCGTCATCGCTCAGCACGCTCAGGACCCCCGCCTCACCGAGGGCTCCCAGATGCACGAGGGCGTCGTCTCCGCCGAGCTGGGCCTGCGCGGCTGGCCGGCGGTGGCCGAGGAGTCGATCATCGCCCGCGACGTCCTGCTGGCCGAGCACGTCGGCTCGCGTCTGCACG
>CAJZFF010000178.1 GCA_915069725.1 uncultured Actinomyces sp. | reverse complement strand
GCGCTCAGTCCTCACCCGGATGACCGGGCAGCAGCCGGGATCGTCTCGCCCACTCGACGTTGAGGCGGGGCTGCGCGCGGATCTCATCACTCGTCCTTCCGGCGAGACACGCAGACGGGGAGTCACTCTTGATGGCCGCATGGGGCCTGTTTGGCCCGACGCCCACAGTGTCGCCAGGACCGTCAGAAGAGGCAGACTCAAGGTCCTCCTCACCTCCTCCCTCATCATCGTCATTCTCGGCTTTTTCTACGTCTTCAGCGGAGGCGGGGCAGGCCTCAACACCGGTCGTGTCATCTCCGTCATTCTGGTCGGTACAGGAATGGTTGGATTAGCCCTGATGCCGTCATTACAGGCCTGCGACCGGCTCCTGGCCACCTACCCGACCCAGGTTCCCGGAGAGGACGCTCCTCGCCGCATAGGCCTCCGAGACGTTGATGTTGACAATCTTCCCGGATGGTGCGCCTCGCGCCTTCGACAGGACTACTGGAACGCGGTAGCCAGTGGCTTCTGGGTCCTGTGCGCAGCCGGAGGCGTTCTGCTCTTCATCGAACGCAGTTCAGAGCACTCAACGGACGCTTCGGACGCTTCAGCCGTCTCAGCACTGTTCCTGAGCATTCCTGTGTACATCGGACTCACCATGCTTGCCGTGGCGACGACCGTGGTGGTCAGTGTCGTCTGGGCGCGCAACCGGGACGCCGGACGACGACGCCTCGTGGGACTGCCCTGACCCTCGCCTCAGCCTGGCCTCTGAGTCCCCGCAGACCTACGGCGCAGGACCGGCCAGCAGGAGACCATGATGAGGCCACCCAGTAGGCCGTAAGCCAGAGCCACCCACAGTCCGTGATCGTCAGCGAGCCGGCCGACGATCGGTGGCGCCAGGAGGCCCGCCAGGCGGGCCAGCCAGGACACGATGGTCAGTCCCAGCCCGGGCGGAAGCCCCTCGACGTCGTCGGCAGCGGAGTAGGCCACGGGGACGGCGACGGCACACCCCGCCCCGGAGATCGCCATCCCGAGCAGCGTCCCAGGGACGGAGGAGAGCAGGAGGGCGGCACTCATCCCGAGGGTGACCAGGGCTCCGCCCCAGGCGATCACGGCCCGCTGACCGACAGCGTCGATGATGCGGTCGCCCACCAGTCGCCCAACAATCATCGTTCCCTGAAGTGCCACCAGCCCCAGGCCGACGTGACCGGCTCTGGCGCCCTGCTCGGACAGGAGCAGGGACGACCAGTTCATGGCGACGTCCTCGGGGAACATCGAGGCCGCGCATAGCAGTCCGACGACAATGAGCACGAGGGCCGTGACCGGTCGGACTCGACGAGGCGGTGTCGCCGGCCTCACCTCGGGGGCGTCGTCGGGCTCCTTGATCTGATCAGGGTCGCGATCATCACGATCATGGCCGGGGAGGAACCAGCCTGCGAGCAGGGGGCCTACCGAGAGGACGAGCAACACCACCGCCGTCAGCACCATGTGGGTTCCCAGCCCCACTCCGGCTCCGGCCATGGCCTGCCCCATGGCTGCGCCCAGGACCGCCCCCAGCGACCACGAGGCGTGGAAGCTCGTCACGATGGAGGCGCCCCAACGGCGCTGGACCCGCAGTCCGTGTGCGTTCTGCGCGACATCGACAATGGAGTCCGTCCCACCCACAACCAGCAGGCAGAACGCCAGGACGAGCCACGAGCGGGCCAGCCCCGCTCCAAGGAGGGCCAGGGCCACCACGAGCATGCCCAGGCTGGCGACCTTGGCCGAGGTCAGGCGGGAGATGAGCCACGACGCGGCCAGCCCCGCTACGAGAGCGCCGACGCCGACTGCGGCCACGGCCTGCCCGAAGGCGCTCTTGCTCAGTCCCAGCTCCTCCACGATCTCCGGGAAACGCGGCACCAGGTTGGCGAATCCCAGGCCATTAGCCAGGAACACCAGGCTGACCCCGGCACGTGCACGTATGAGCACGGGACTGTGCCGTGTCCCTGGAGGGCTGCTCAGCGAAGTTGCGGAGTGCATGAGGGCTCACTCTACCGACATGGGTGTTCCGTGGCCCGGCATAGGGAGTACTCCCCACCGCAGCGGGAGGGAATCGAGGTGACGAGCCCTGCCCTCTACCCTTAGGCTGTGACTCGTACGCCGATCTGACACCAGAAAGCGCATCAGCCCTGGTGCTCTCAACCATGACGGCACCCACGCTCCCTGCCCCGTCTTACATGGAGGATTCATGTCCTACGGAACCGACCCCGCACCCTATGGCGACCAGGCACCATACGGCGGTCCCGCACCCTATCCCGGTGGCCCCACTCCCTACGGCGCCCCCAGCCAGTTCGGACAGTTCGGCCCGCCACCTCTGACACCCGACGTCGCCCCGCTGCCCGGAGCAAGCTTCGGCGAGGCCGTCAAGCGCTTCTTCCAGCGCTACGCCCAGTTCCGAGGCTATGCGTCCCGCTCCGAGTTCTGGTGGGTTGCGCTCTTCAACGGTCTCGTCGGACTTGTCTTCTACATCCTGTTGTTCATGGTCGTTGGTCTTGGTGCGGCGGCGGATGGTTCCTCAGACGATGTCGGGGCCGGTGTCGGTATCGGGATGATCGTCGTCTGGCTTCTCTTTTTCGCCTATGCGATAGCTACGTTTATCCCGGGCTTGGCCCTCACGGTACGGCGCCTGCACGATGTGGGAAAGCCTGGAGCATGGTGGTTTATTCAGCTCATTCCGTTCGGCATCGGCGCCGTCTGGTTCCTAATCCTGATGGCATCAGAGTCCCGCCCCGATCTCTACCGTCCTGAGTGGAGCTGAGCAAAGTCTCCTGAAGGACAATAGATGGTCCCCGGAACCTCTTGGTTCCGGGGACCATTGCATTGGAGGTGCCGGGGAGAACGTGAACCCCACCTGACTCATGACAGCTTAGCGGACTCAACTATTTGAGGCCGGTATTTCTTCGGCATTCCGTGGCCCTGCGACCCGGCATAGGAAGGGATCCCCTCTCCCCCTAGAATGTGACTCGTGTGCCGGCCTGGCATCAGAAAGCCCATCAGCACGGGTATTCTCGGCCATGACGGTACCCACCACTCCCCGCCCCGCCTTACATGGAGGATTCATGTCCTACGGAACCGGTCCCACACCCGACGGCGACCAGGCGCCACATGGTGATCCCAACCAGTTCGAGCCCATGTCATTGGCCCCCGACGTCGCCCCCCTTCCTCGTGTGCGCTTGGGAGAGGCCGTCAAGCGCTTCTTCCAGCGCTACACACAGTTCCGCGGATACGCCTCCCAGTCGGAGTTCTGGTGGCCATTTCTACTGCTCCAGATAGTCATCCCCTCTGGTCTCTACATGCTGATAGCAATCATCAGTATTCCGTCAGCACTGACGCCCGTTCCTGACACACCTGCAGCAGTGTACGCGATCTTAGGTTTATTATTTTTCTACGAGATCGTACTCATTACCCCGGCGCTCGCAGTGACGGCCCGCCGTCTTCATGACACCGGAAAGTCAGAGTTGTTCCTGCTTTTCTACTTCATTGGACTGGGGATCGTTCCGATCATCATGTGCTGCATGCGTTCCCGCCCTGACCTCTACCGCCCCGAGTGGGGCTAAGCAAAGCCTCATGAAGGACAATGCATGATCCCCGGAACCTTTTGGTTCCGGGGATCATGTGCTGGTGGTGTCCGAGGGGGGACTTGAACCCCCACGCCCGTTTAATAAGGCACTAGCACCTCAAGCTAGCGCGTCTACCTATTCCGCCACTCGGACTTGTGTTGTCTCCTCCGCTTTTCAGCGGCTTGGCCGGGACCTCGCCCCGGCGACGCAGAGAAACTTAGCATGACGGCCACCGAGGCTACCAAGCCACGTTCAAGTGCTTCCCATCACACTGCGGTGCTCTCGACACTCACGGTCACCTGCATGGACCAGCTCGCCCCGGGCTCGATGGTGGGCGCGTGCTCTCGTACCGCCCCGCTCTCGACGCACACCATGGTGGGGAACTCGTCGTCGGCCATGTCCGGCAGTGGCGCGCTGTGCGTGGACCAGGGGTTCCACACGATCGTCGAGGGTGCGTTGCGCTTGTCGATGCCGATGGTGCGCTGATGCCCGGGATCAGTGACGGTAATCGGCTCGGCGGAGTCATAGATGCGGTCCACGGGGCCGTGGATCGTCACATCGCCCTCCTGGAGGTGGTGGGCCTCCTGGGGGTTGCGAGCCAGGTTGTCGCTGTAAACGGCGCCTGCGAGCCCGCTGATTCGGCTGGCGGTGACGTCGTGGACTGAGAGATAGGTGTGGGTGGCGGCCTCCACCGTGCGGGGCTCACTCCCCTCGTTGCGCAGGCTGAGTCCCAGGCGCAGCGTCTCGCCGACCTCGACCTCGTAGAGTGCTGTCAGGTGGTCGCGACTGACGCTGAGAAGAGCGCGGACACCGCCGCCGTCAGTGCTGGTGACCGTCAGCAGCCGCCAGGGGGCGATGCGTGCCCACCCGTGCTTCGGTACGGCGTCACCGTTGATGCCGACACCGAATTCCGGCAGGCACAGGGGGATTCCTCCACGGATGGCGGTAGCGCCGTCGAAGACCGCCTGCCGGGAGGTGAAGATGACCTCTGAGCCGCCGCGCGGCACCCAGGAGGTCACGGTGGCACCGTGGAGATAGATCTCTGCGGCCCCGGCCGGGGCGTCGATGAGGAGCCTCTGCTGCCCTCCCCGCCCTGGCCCTAACGCGGCGGTGCGGGGCAGACGCAGCTGGTTCGTCATGGCGGGGTGCGTCGGATTGCCGACATTCGGGGCGGTCATGGGGCCACGCTAGTAGGCTGGGCGTGTTTCGTCAGCCCGTTATCCAGCGAAGGACTGATCGTTCACCCCATGGCAACCAACAGCTCTCCGTCACAGGAGCCGACGCAGGACGCGCCGCCCGAGGTTCCCGAGTCCTCCCAGAGCTCCGACTCCCACCAGCCGGGCGAGATCCTCGCAGAATTTCAAATCACTGTCATAGCCGAATTCGGAGATATCCAGCAAGACATAGTACGCTCCTTCCGGATCATTATGAATAATATGCAGCTCATCCAGGCCCTTGAGGAAGAGCTCCTTCTTGTGGGTATACCGGGCCAGCAGCCCATCATAGTAGTCCTGAGTAAATTTCAATCCCGGAATCACAGCCTCCTGCAGGGGAGCCGCTGCACAGACCGTCAGAAAATCATGTACCTTTTTTGCGCGTTCAATG
>CAJZFF010000177.1 GCA_915069725.1 uncultured Actinomyces sp. | reverse complement strand
TGGTCAACTCCCTGCTGTTCTGGGCGGTCCTGGCCTACCTCGCCCTGCCGCGCCTCCATCAGGTCCTCACCTGGCTCTACGTCCCCGACTACTTCATCGGCCGCACCCGCACCCCTGATGGGCTCCTGGGCGACCCCGTCAACCTCGCCGTCAAAGGCGACGAGGAGGACATTCACGAGGCGATGATCGCGGCCGGCTGGGTGCGCGCCGACCCCATCACCCTGCGCTCCTCCTGGCGCATCATCGTCTCCTCGCTGCTGCGCCGCTCCTACCCGGCCGCTCCCGTCTCCAACCTCATGCTCTTCGGACGCAAGCAGAGCTTCGCCTACCAGAAGGAGGTCGAGGGCAACCCCGCCCAGCGCCACCACATCCGCTTCTGGTACTGCCCGCCGGGCTGGTCGCTGCCCGGCGGCGGGCACGTGGACTGGTTGGCCGCCGCCACCTACGACCGCGCCGTCGGCCTGAGCGCCCTCACCCTGCAAGTCACCCACAAGATCGACGCCGACATCGACATTGAGCGCAACTACGTCGTCGACGACGTCCGCTGGGCCAACGAGGCCGCCGAGCTGGAGATCTGGCCGGACGTCTTCACCTCCTACCACGACAAGAACGGGGGAGGGGACCGGGTGGTCACCGACGGCGCCCTCCACGTGCTCGACCTCAACGAGGTGGTCCCCGGCTCCGATGCCGGCCTCTCCCTGCAGCAGGCCCGCCTGGCCGACCACCAGGCCCGACGCCGCCGCCCCAGCCAGCTCGTCATCGCCCTGGTGCTCATCGGGCTCATGGTGGCGGTCGAGATTCTGCGCGTGGCCCGCGTCGACATCACCCAGGTGCTGGAGGCCGCCCCGTTCCCGGAGGAGGACCCGGGGGCGGTCACCGCCGTCGTCGCCCTCATCGCCACGGTGTCCGGTGGCCTGACGCTCATCACCGCCGCCCTGGGGGTCGCGGCCTGGCGCGGGCACCCGCGCGGTCGTATCGCCCTCATGGCGACCCTCGTCCTGGGTATCGCCACTGACATGGTTCAGGTCTCCAGCCTCGGGGTCCGCCAGGCCACGCTCGGCCTGGTCGTTACCAGTGCGCTCCAGGTCCTGGCCCTGCTGGCGCTCTCGGCCCGGCAGGTCCACCAGTGGGAGCACGCCCGCAAGGAGGAGCGGCTTGCCGGCCGTGCGAGCGCACGGGGCGACCGGGCGGCAGTTAGGCTGAGCTCATGAGCGAGTACCTGGCAGGACCGCAGGACAATGGTGCCGGCGGCGCAGGGCCGGCGAGTCGGTCCGGCCGGCACACCAGCCACGTCAGTCATGTCGATAACTCCCGGCCCGTCGACGGCGAGCGCGAGCACGTGCGCTTCGGCATCCCCTTCAACGGGGTCCTGCCCATCTGGCACGACGACGCCACCATCACCTGGCACCGGCCCGCCGACGGCACCGACCTGTCCACCGTCCTGGGCATGGGGCTGGTGGAGTCCGAGCCCGGCCCCGCCCAGGCCCCGGACGGGTGGCAGGAGCGCGTCGAGACCGGCGTCCTGACCGACGCCGGCCGGCTCCTATTTCTCAAGGCGGCCACGCCGTCGGGCCGCCGCGCCATCAACGACCCCGGTGAGGGAGCCCCCATTCCCCTGGAGGCGCCGCTGAGCTACGCGGAGGCCATGGAGGGGGTCTTCGACATCGTCGGCTTCGGCATCCACATCGGCCGCGTCATGCTGCGCGCCGCCCGCGACGGCGGCATCATCCTGTTCACCCTGCGTGCGCCGCGCGACCCCGAGCCGCACCACATCCTGTCCGTGCCCGCGAAGGTCGACGACCACGGGGTCATGAGCTTCCACCTGGGGACCCTGCTGGAGATGGAGGGCGGCGCCTGGGACTCCGCCACCCACCGGGACGGCATGGCCCTGCTCGACCTCACCATCCCCTACTCCGACCTCGTGGCCGAGGCCGGCCCCAACGGTGAGGAGGGGCTCGACGCCGACAGCGTCCTGGAGATGGCGCAGCCGGTCGTCCAGTGCATCCTCAAACCCGGCTACCCCTTCGCCCTGGGTGCCTCCATCCTCCTGCCGCAAGCCGGCTGAGCCGAGGGCGGGCCCGCGGGCCGGGCTGGGCCGGAATGGCGGCTGCGGTTCGCGCCGAGGACGTACTTTCCGATCGAGGACTGCGTTTTCCTCCAGGCTACTGGGGTCTCCCCGCAGTCATCTGGGGGAGAGCGCAGTCCTGGTACCGAAAGTAAGTCCTCGATGGGGCGGTGGCTCCCGCAGCGAGGGTGGTCGGGCCACGATGGACTCTCGGGCGACCTGAACAGCCTGACCCGCCCCACCGTCCCCTCCGGCGCCATCCAGGGGCGCATGCGCGCCAAGCCCGAGGAGCCCGCGGCGTCGTCGGCCGGAACTGCCTCAGGGCTGCGCGGGCCGGTGCGACCGGTCAGGATGGGCTTTATCCCACACGAACGCGAAAAATGAGCGTCTTTGGTGGTGAGATCATCTAAGGCTAGGCTTACCTCGACCGTCGTGACCTGAGATTGATTCGTGACTTGGAGGTCGAGTGTTTCTCGCCAACCTGCTCATCGCCCTGAGGGAGGGCCTGGAGGCGGCGCTCGTTGTCAGCATCATCGTCGCCTACCTCGTCAAGGCCGACCGCCGCGATGCCCTGCCCAAGCTGTGGCTGGGGGTCGGGCTGGCGGCGCTGATCCCGCTGGTCGCCGGCGCCATCATGACCTGGGGCCCCAAGACCCTCACCTTCCAGGCCCAGGAGATCCTCGGCGGCACCCTGTCCTTCGTCGCCGTTGGCATGGTGACCTGGATGATCTTCTGGATGGGGAAGAACGCCCGTGAGCTCAAGGGCGAGCTGGAGGGATCGCTGTCCAAGTCCCTCTCCGCAGGCAGCTCCGGCTGGGGCGTCGTCTGGATCGCCGTCGTCGCCGTCGGGCGCGAGGGAGTGGAGACCGCCCTGTTCGTGTGGGCTACCGTGCGCTCCAGCATCGAGAGCTCCACCATGCAGACGACGGCGGGCGTCATCACCGGCCTCGTCCTGGCCATCGTGCTGGGTGTCCTCATCTACCAGGGCGCGGTGCGCATCAACCTGCGCGTCTTCTTCGCCGTGACCGGCTACTTCCTCATCGTCGTCGCCGCCGGCATCGTCGCCTACGGCGTCGGCGACCTGCAGGAGGCGAATGTCCTTCCCGGCTTCACGAACCACGCCTGGGACCTGTCCCGCTACCTGCCCGACGGCGCCTCGCCCTTCCACTGGCTCTACGTGCTGCTCCAGGCCATGTTCCAGTTCAACCTCCAGCCCACTGTCCTGCAGGTCGTGGGCTGGTGGGTCTACATCGTCCCGACCCTGGTGCTCCTCACCCTCCAGATCACGGGGCGATGGCCCTCGCCCGCGCGCGCAGTCGAGGCCGCTCCGACTACTCCGGCCGTCGTGAGCGCTGACGAGTCCGACGCCGAGGAGCCCGCCGACGCCGTCGTGACCTCCTGACCACCCCGACCTCCCTCCCCACCCCCTGTCCACGCCACTCCTCACAAAGGAAAGACCATGCCCACCATCAAGCGACGCAACGTCCTCACCCTGCTCCCCCTGACCGCCATGGGCCTGGGCCTGGCCGCCTGCGCCGACAACCCCAAGAACGCCAAGGGCGGCGCCTCCGGCTCCGGGGCGTCCCAGGAGATCACGGTGACCCTCACCGACGACGCCTGCAAGCTCTCCTCCACCTCCTTCCCCTCGGGCGTGGTCACCTTCACCATCACCAACTCCGGCTCGGCCCCCAACGAGCTGGAGATCCTCACCGAGGACAAGCTCCAGATCGTATCCGAGCAGGAGAACATCGGCCCCGGCACCACCACGAAGCTCACCACCTCCCTCAAGGAGGGCACCTACTACGCCGCCTGCAAGCCCAACATGGTCGGCGAGCTCAAGGGCGTCACCGAGCTGAAGATCACCAAGGGCGCCGCCGTCGATATCAGTGCCGACGAGACCAAGGCGCGCGAGGCCGCCGTCACCAACTACACCGCCTACGTGCGCGACCAGACCGGCCAGCTCCTCACCGCCACCCAGGGCTTCGTCACCGCCTACACCTCCGGCGACACCGCCACCGCCAAGAGCCTCTACCCGCTGGCGCGCCAGTTCTACGAGCGCATCGAGCCCACCGCCGAGTCCTTCGGCCTCAAGGAGGCCGGCGACCTCGACGCCGCCCTGGACACCCGCGTCCAGGACCTCGCCTCCGGCGCCGGCAAGGCCGTCACGGACAAGGACGTCCTCGCCGGATGGACCGGATGGCACCGCATCGAGGCCGACCTGTGGGCCCAGGACTCCTCCAGTCCCTTCAAGTTCGCCGACGACGCCGCCCGCAAGAAGGTCGCCGACCAGCTCAACGCCGACACCAAGTCGCTCTACGACCTCGTCTACGGGAACATCACCGGTGCCGGCGGGAAGAAGTTCGAGCTCGAGCTCGAGGATGTCGCCAACGGCGCCTCCGGCCTCCTCGAGGAGGTCGCCAGCTCCAAGATCGTCGGTGAGGAGGAGACCTTCTCCCACACCGACCTCTACGACTTCCAGGCCAATGTCGAGGGCGCCAAGGTTGCCTATGGCAACGTCGAGGAGCTCGTGAAGAAGAAGGACGCCAAGCTCGCAGAGAAGATCACCACCCAGTTCGCGGCGGTTGAGAAGCTCGTCGCGGCCGAGGTCTCCGGAAAGGCCTCCAACGGCCAGCCCACCTACGTGGACTACTCCACCATCGCCTCGGTTCAGAAGGACGCCGGCGAGACCCCCGACAAGAACGCCTACACCGACAAGCAGCGCAAGTTCTCCGACGCCGTCAACGCCCTGAGCGAGTCGCTGTCCAAGGTTGCCGGAACCATCCTCTGAGGCGGCGGCACCAGAGCAACCCGGACACCCCGGAAGGAGACAGCAGTGAGTGGCAAGCCGACCCACGAGTCGGACACCTCCCCGGTCGCCGACGACGCGGCCCAGGACGAGACCCCGGATGAGCCCCAGGACGAGACCGCGCAGGCGCAGCAGGAGTCGCAGGCCCCGACGTCGGAGGGCCCGGGTAGCAGCTCCTCGGCCCCCGACGCGGCGGAGCAGCCTGAGGAGGTGAGCGCATCCGACGCGGCTGACCAGCCGGAGAAGCCGGATGCGACGGGGAAGCCCGGACAGGCCGGGAAGCTCGGTGCCAAGGGCACCAGCCGCCGCGCCCTGTTCACCG
>CAJZFF010000176.1 GCA_915069725.1 uncultured Actinomyces sp. | reverse complement strand
CAGGCCGGCGAAGAACCCAGAGTCACTGCCGCCGAACAGCAGCGACGAGCCAATCGCCTGAGCAACTACCACACCGCACCACAGACACACCAGTCCTATGAGGGCCGAGACTACGAGCGTGATGAGAGCGAAGACGCGGCGTGCCGCGGGTTCAGCCCCGGGGGTGGTGGCCGCCATGGCGTCACGGCGCGTTTCCATCACCTGGGCAGCGGTCAGACGGCCCTCGATCATGCGCTGGGAGCGGGTCATGCGCCGGTCGGCGTAGCCACGGGCGATAATGACCAGATCACTGTAGGAGTAGGCCGCCAGCGCCACGACCGCCTCGATCGGAGCCCGCACAAAAGCCGGTCCCCCGATCGCCGTCACGGAGGGCGCCCTGGGCGCCTCGCCAGCAGTGACCCCCAGGGCTCCGGTGCGCAGGCGCCTGCGGGCATCGGCCAGCAGGCACAGACCGAACAGCACCACCGAGTAGGCGATCGCATTGTTGCCCCGCCCCGAGACCTGCCACACCGCACCCAGCCAGTAGACGACCGGGTCGTCCGAGTCCAGCCAGGACACCGAGGTCAAGGAGGCCACCGAGGCGTTGTAGGCCGCGTGATCCACCACCACCTGCACCAGCGCTACGGCAGGCAGCACCCAGGCCACCACCCGCCCCAGCGGCCTGCCGGTGCGCCACAGGACGATCCCCAAGCCGACCGCCATCGCCACCGTCATCGTGGACACGTGATGACCCACCGCCAGTGGGCTCGGCCCCCCGCCGGCCATGAACCGACCTAACAGGCCGTCACTGTTCCACAGACGGAAGGACCCGGCCGTCCAGGCGTTGAGCGAGTAGTCCAGACCTTTATCACCACCCAGCAAAGAAGCCAGCATCCCCTGAGGCGCTAGACGCCTGGCGCCGTCCTCAGCCGCAGTGAAACCCGCCCCGGCCGCGTAACCCAGCAACGCCCAGTCCACCGCCGCCAGGCGCCGCGCGCGCCCCGGTGCCACCAAAGCCACCACCACCAGCGGCACCAGCTTGCCCGGCTCCTCCACAAAGGCCGCCAGAGCAATGCTCGTTCCGTCGTCACTCGTCGACATCCCGCCACTGGCGGCAACCAGCTCAGTAGCCTTGGCCACCACCAGCGCCCACGGCACACTCACCGAGAACATGACACTCACCGCCCGCCACGAGATGGTGCGAGTGCGTGACAGCAGCACCATCACCCCCAGACAGGCCAGCATCCAGAGCGTCGGCACCATCGCAGCAGCCAGGCGCGGCACCACCAGCACAGCCACCACCAGCAACACGATCGTGATGCGCTGACTGATCCGAGACAGCCGTAACAGCCCCCGGGCCAGCCCCTCGTGACGGCTCAACCACCTCTGCCAGGCCCACTGCACCCGCTGCCAGGCCTCCGGCGGAAACTGTAAGGACCCCGCCGGCCGCCCCCACACAAACGGGGAGACAACACCAAAAGCACCCGGCACACTATGAAGACCCACCAAAACCCTCTCACACCACAAACAGTGAGCAAACACCCACCCGAAACCACAAGAACGTAATCATCCTGTTATCTGCGGCCCCGCGTCACCACCCTGACGAAGATCAGGGTGGCGCAGACGACAGCTTCGAGTGCTCACCCCTCTTCACGTTCCTCATCGGATAAGTCACCGAAGCGCAGGACGTTGGAGCCCATCACCCGGGCCGGCGAACTCCGCATCAGCGCTAAGAGCGCACCCCCTAGGATGAGGGCATGACTCAGACCCCCACCGCGGCCGAGGAGGCCCTGGCCAACGCCACCAATGACGCCTCCCTGGCCCGATCCATCGCCCGCTCCGCCGAGATCGAGGCCGATATCGCCGTCAACCCCGGCCGCTACCGGATGTTCACCGGGGTCCGCCCCACCGGGAACATGCACCTGGGCCACTACTTCGGCACCATGCACTCCTGGAAGACGATCCAGGACGCGGGCGTGGAGACCTGGATCCTCGTGGCCGACTACCAGGTCATCACCGACCGCGACGGCGTGGGCCCCATTCGCGAGCGGGTCCTGTCCCTGGTCACCGACGCCCTGGCCGTGGGCGTGGACCCGCAGCGCTCGACGATCTTCGCCCACTCGGCGGTCCCGGCCCAGAACCAGCTGATGCTGCCCTTCCTGTCCCTGGTCACCGAGTCCGAGCTGCACCGCAACCCCACGGTGAAGTCGGAGCTGGAGGCCACCGACGGGCGGGCCATGAGCGGCCTGATGCTCACCTACCCGGTTCACCAGGCCACCGACATCCTCTTCTGCCAGGCCAACCTCGTGCCTGTCGGCAAGGACCAGCTCCCCCACCTGGAGCAGGCCCGACTCATCGCCCAGCGCTTCGACAAGCGCTACGGGCGGGCGGTCAAGGACCACCCGGTCTTCCGCCGTCCCGAGGCGCTGCTCAGCCAGGCCCCGATGCTGCTGGGCCTGGACGGGGAGAAGATGAGCAAGTCGCGCCACAACACGATCGAGCTGCGCATGAGCGCCGATGAGACCGCCAAGGCCCTCAAGAAGGCCAAGACGGACTCCGAGCGCGTCATCACCTACGACCCGGCCAACCGACCGGAGGTCTCCAACCTGCTGATGCTGGCCTCCCTGTGCGGGGCGGGCACTCCCGAGGAGATCGCCGAGCGCATCGGCGACGGCGGCGCGGGCACGCTCAAGAAGGTCACCACGGAGGCCGTCAACGAGTTCTTCGCCCCCATCCGGGCCCGTCGCGCCGAGCTGGCCGCCAACGAGGACTACCTCCTGGAGGTCCTGGGGCAGGGCAACGCCCGGGCCAACGAGGTCGCCAATCGGACGCTCGACGACGTCCGCACCGCCATGCAGATGAACTACTGAGGGCCTGCCGGCCGCTGAGCCGGCCCGCTCACCCCTCGATCGGCCCGGTTCGCGACGCGCGTACCGGGCTGATCCGCGTCCTGCGAGCCGGCATGTGACTCAGGTCGTTTCTCACCGTAGTCTTGCTCCTGTGACTCCGAACACGACGCCGAAGGCCGGCAAGAAGCAGTCCACCCGTCCCTCCAAGTCCTCTGCCGCTCCCACCGACGCACCCGCTCAGGGCACCGGGACGCAGACCGCGCCGTCGGGGTCGTCCGCGGCCTGCGCGGCGCCGCAGCCGGCCCCGTTCTCGCTGATCGGCCGGATCCCGGTCACCGAGGTCTTCCCCGTCGTCGAGGACGGGCGCTGGCCGGCCAAGGCCGTCGTCGGCGAGGTCATTCCGATCCGCGCCACCGTCTTCCGCGAGGGGCACGACCGCTACGGCGCCACCGCGGTGCTGGTGCGTCCTGACGGCAGCGACGGCCCCAGCGCCCGCATGCACGACATCGCCCCGGGCCTGGACCGTTATGAGGCCTCCGTGGCGCCCGACGCCCCCGGGGACTGGCGCTTCCGCGTCGAGGGCTGGTCGGACCCGTACGCCACCTGGTGCCACGACGCCGGCATCAAGGTGCCCGCCGGCATCGACGTCGAGCTCATGCTGGAGGAGGGCGCCCGGGTCCTGGACCGAGCGGTGGCCGTTGAGGGGCGCGACGAGGAGGGCGTCAAGACCCTCAACGACGCCGTGTGGATCATGCGCGACCCCTCCAACCCCGTGGCCGACCGTCTGGCTGCGGGCCTGTCGGACTCGGTCCAGGCCGCCCTGGAGCGCCTGCCGCTGCGCGACCACGTCTCGCCCTCCGCCGAGTACCCCCTCCAGGTGGACCGCGAGCGCGCCCTGACCGGCTCCTGGTATGAGATCTTCCCGCGCTCGCTGGGCTCGGGGGCCGATGAGGACGGCACCTGGCACTCGGGGACGCTGCGCAGCGCGACCGAGCGACTGGACCGCATCGCGGCCATGGGATTCGACGTCCTCTACCTCACGCCCATCTCCCCCATCGGCCTGACCAACCGCAAGGGCCGCAACAACACCCTGACGGCGCGTCCCGGCGACCCCGGCTCCCCTTACGGCATCGGCTCCCCCGACGGCGGCCACGACGCCATCCACCCCGACCTGGGCACCTTCGAGGACTTCGACGCCCTGGTGGCCCGCTCGCGCGAGCTGGGCATGGAGGTGGCCCTGGACCTGGCGCTCCAGTGCTCCCCGGACCACCCATGGGTGACCGAGCACCCCGAGTGGTTCACGGTCCTGGCCGACGGCTCGATCGCCTACGCCGAGAACCCGCCCAAGAAGTACCAGGACATCTACCCGCTCAACTTCGACAACGACCCCGAGGGCATCTACCAGGCGATCCTGGAGGTTGTGCGCACCTGGATCGAGCACGGGGTGACGATCTTCCGGGTGGACAACCCCCACACCAAGCCCTTGCCCTTCTGGCAGCGGCTCATCGCCGAGATCCACGCCGAGTCCCCCGAGGTGCTGTTCCTGGCCGAGGCCTTCACCCGCCCCGCCATGATGCGCACCCTGGGCATGATCGGCTTCCACCAGTCCTACACCTACTTCGCCTGGCGCAACACCAAGGACGAGCTCATCGAGTACATGATGGAGCTCAGCAAGGACACCGCCCACCTGCTGCGTCCGGCCTTCTGGCCCACGACGCACGACATCCTCACCCCCTTCATGACCAACGGGAAGGTGCCGGCCTTCAAGCTGCGCGCCGTCCTGGCGGCCACGCTCAGCCCAACCTGGGGCATCTACTCGGGCTACGAGCTGGCCGAGTCCACACCGCGCCCGGGCTATGAGGAGCAGATCGACAACGAGAAGTACGAGTACAAGCCGCGTGACTTCGCCGCCGCTCGCCGCAACGGCATCGAGGACCTCCTCACACGCCTCAACGCCGCCCGGGCCGCTCACCCGGCGCTGCGCCAGCTGCGGGACATCTACTTCCACCCCACCAGCGATGACCAGATCCTCGCCTACTCCAAGCGGGTGGACGCCTTCCACAGCCCCACGAGCAAGGACGACGTCGTCCTGACGGTGGTCAACCTCGACCCACACGGGGCGAGGGCCGGCGAGGTCTACCTCAACCTGGAGGCCCTGGGCCTGCCGGGCTGGGTGGACGCCTCTCGCCCGGTGGTACGGGTGACCGACGCGCTCACCGGAGACTCCTACGAGTGGTCGGGGCAGAACTATGTGCGCCTCGACCCCTTCGCCGGGCAGGTCGCCCACGTCTTCTCCGTGGAGCCGCTGTGAGTACGGACCCGATGAACCCAGCTCCGATGCCCGCCGGCAACGAGGCTCCGGCTGCGGTACCGGC
>CAJZFF010000175.1 GCA_915069725.1 uncultured Actinomyces sp. | reverse complement strand
GGCGGGCCAGCACGATGATCACGGCCAGGCCGATGATCAGCATCCAGCCGCCCAGTGCAAGGCCGAGCCAGGGCGACATCATGCCGACCACCACCGTGGCCAGCAGCGTCGCACCCAGCGCCGCGGCGGCCGGCACCAGCAGGCGAAGATAGAAGGCGTCCAGCGCATCCAGGTCCGTGGTCAGCCGGAACAGCGCCCGTGCCGGACGGCGCAGCAGGTCCTGGATGCTGGTGCTCTCTGCCCAGCCGCGGAAGAGGCGTTCACGCAGTTGCGCCAGCGCCGCCAGGGTGGCGTCATGGGTGACAAGCCGCTCGCCATAGCGCGACACGGTGCGACCCAGCGCCAGCAGCCGGATGCCGGCAGATGGCGCAAAGACATCGAAGGCCAGCGCGGTGGCGGGCTGCAGCCCGGCAATGGCGGTTGCCGTGATGAACCATCCCGACAGGCCCAGCAGGCCCATGCCGGCCAGCACCGTCACGGCGGCCAGCACCGCACCCCATTTCATGCGGGTCGACGCGCCCTCGCACATCGCCTTCAGGGCGGGCAGGGCGGAACGATGGGCCATGCCATCCTTCGCCGCGCTGTCACTCTCGGTCACCGGGGCGTCTTTCCCTGTTAGCGGGTCGTCCTTTCCTGTCATGCTGCGGCCTCCGGATCCGGGGCGGGCAGCTGCACGACACGGTCCATGCGCGCAGCCAGTCGAGGATCATGGGTGGCCACGATCAGCGTGCGGCCCCGGGCCAGCGTCACCAGAGACTCGGCGACCTGATCGGCGGTTTCGCTGTCCAGGTGGGCCGTGGGCTCGTCGGCCAGCAGCAGCGGGGGCTCGCCGACGACGGCCCGCGCGATGGCCACCCGCTGACGCTCGCCGCCGCTCATCTGGTGGGGGCGGTGGTCGAGCCGGTGGGCCAGGCCGACGCGCTCCAGGGCGGCCCTGGCGCGCCGGCGCCGCTCGGAGCGGGGGATCCCGCTGTAGAGCAGGCCGTCAGCGACGTTGTCGACCGCGTTGACGCCGTCTGCCAGGTGGAACTGCTGGAAGACGAAGCCGATGCGGCTGGCCCGCAGGGCCGAGAGCTTGGCGTCGGACAGGGAGCCGACGTCGACGCCGTCGATCTCGACGGTGCCGGAGCTGGGCCGATCCAGGGTGCCGATGAGGTTGAGGAGCGTGGACTTGCCCGAGCCGGAGGGGCCGACGATGGCGACGAACTCGCCGTCGTCGATCTCCAGGCTCACGCCCGCGCAGGCGGCCACGGGCGGCTCACCGTAGGTGCGCTTCACGTCGCGCAGGGACAGGATGCGGCTCATGTCTGCGGCACCACCACTCGCTGTCCCTCGGAGATGTCCTTACCGGAGATCTCCACGCGCCCGCCGGCGAACAGCCCGATGGTGACCGGCACCTTGCGGGTGGTGCCGCCGGCCTCGACGATCTCGACGCCGTACTGGTCGGCGCTCAGGGCCAGCAGGGCCCCGACCGGCACCGACAGAACGCCCGTGCGCTTCTCGCTGGGCAGGTCGACGGTGACGGAGACCTCCTGGAAGTTGGTGGTCGCCGAGGCGTCGGTGAGGGTAACGGTGATGGGGATGACCCGCTCCTTGGACTCACCCGAGCCGGAGCCGGCGCCGGACCCGGAGCCGGAGGACTTCTCGGTGGGGGTGCCCACGGAGGTGATCTTCCCGGCGGTCTTCTTGGCGTCGGGCAGCTTGATGGTCACGGCGGTGCCGACGACGGCGAGCTTCTGGTCGGAGAGCTTGATGTTGGCGTCGACCACCTGGGTGGTGGAGGTGACGTCGAAGAGCTCGGCGTCGGCGGCGATGCGGTCCCCCACCCGGGCGGTGACCGTCCCCACGCGCAGGTCCCCGGGGGTGAAGACGATCCGTCCCAGTGGGAGGGTCCCGGTCCGGGGCAGGTCCAGGTCCTTCTGCCACTTCAGGATGGCGCTGGTGGTGGCCCAGCTGAAGTGGTCGTCGGGCTCGTAGTCGAAGTACCCCAGGTCCCGCAGGGCCGTCTCGAGCTGGCGGATGTCCTCGCCGTCCTCCATGCCGGCCTCGAAGCTGCGCCAGGCGGGCAGGTTGCCGCGCATGAGGTAGGCGGTCTCGTTGCCGGTGCGGTAGAGGACGTCACCCTGGGTCAGGACGGCCCCGGAGGCCGGCACCTGGATGAGAACGCCCTCGAAGCCCGACTTGAACTTGCGAGAGTCGGAGTAGCGCAGGGTCCCCGACACCGAGGTCTGCCCCTGGAGGTCGCCCTTGGTGACAGTATCGGTGGCGCCGCTGAAGGTCGACGTCGTCGGCTTGGCCTTGGCCGCGAAGGGGCCCGACCTGGAGGCGAAGGCGCCCGCACCAGCGCCCGCCGCCAGGATCGCGGCGGCCCCCATGGCCAGGAAGGCCCGGCGTCGGGTGCGGTGGGCCGTGCCCGGCTTGTCCGCGGTGCCGGTCGAGCCGTCGTCGTCCTGCGTGGAGGTGGTGGTCTGATCCATGTGTCTGCCTGTCTGAGTGTGTGTCTACGCGGCGGCCTGGCCGCGCGAGCCTGTGGTCTGGTGGCGCCCGCAAGGGCGCGGTGTCACTTGCCCCCGACCTGGGAGAAGCACTTGTTCATGACGTCCTGGGGGATGTCACCGTTGATCTGGATGCCCTTGCCGGCCTCGGGGTCGGGCACGTCGTAGCCCTCCTTGCGCAGGCACTCGGCGGCCTTGACCAGGTCCTGCTGCGTCTCGGGCTTGGCGAGGTCCTCGGTGCCGGGGGCGGGGCCGACGATCTGCTCGCACTCCTGGGCGGCCTTGGTGGCGGCCTCGGTGTCGGGGAACTGCACGTTGCCGTTGGCGTCGGGGTCGGAGACGTCGATGCCCTTGTCGCGCATGCACTTGGCCATCTTGAGCAGGTAGTCGTCCCCGCTGGTGGCGGAGGCGGAGGCGGCCGAGTCCGCCTTCGAGCCCTGGGAGCATCCGGTCATGAGGCCGACGGCGCACACGGCGCAGGTCAGCACCGTGGCAACGCGGGTGAGGATCCGGGTGTTGAGGGGCTGCTTCATGGGAGAGGGTCCTTTCGGCTTACGTGGGTCGGGGCGCGGTGGCGTCCGTTCGTTCGGGGAACAGCCAACCGGGAGCGGTGTTGCCACGGGGTTCATAAATTCGCTTATGTTGTGGCAACACGGGGGCTGGTTCGCTGAGGGACCAGCCGAAAGAATCCACAGTGAAGGAGGCAGGGCGATGCGCGTGCTCGTCGTGGAGGATGAGGAGTACCTGGCTGAGGCCATCGCCACTGGGCTGCGGCGTGAGGCGATGGCCGTGGACGTCGTCGGCGACGGGGCCAGCGCCCTGGAGCAGGTGTCGGTCAACGACTACGACATCATCGTCCTGGACCGGGACCTGCCCGTGGTCCACGGCGACGAGGTCTGCCGGCGGGTGGTGCGCGACCACCCCAGCACGCGGGTCCTCATGCTCACCGCGTCTCGGACGCTGGACGCGCGCGTGGGCGGCTTCGAGCTGGGGGCGGACGACTACCTCACCAAGCCCTTCGAGTTCCCCGAGCTGGTGGCCCGGCTGCGGGCCCTGGGGCGACGCAGCCAGCCGGCGCGCACCCCGGTCATCGAGGCCCACGGGGTGCGCCTGGACCCCTTCCGCCGGGAGGTCTACCGCGACGGGCACTTCATTCACCTCAGCCCCAAGGAGTTCGCGGTCCTTCAGGTCCTCATGGAGGCCGAGGGCGGGGTCCTCAGCGCCGAGACGCTTTTGGAGAAGGCCTGGGACGCCAACGCCGACCCCTTCACCAACTCCACGCGGGTGACGATCTCCCACCTGCGTCGCAAGCTCGGTGAGCCGCGCGTGATCCAGACGGTCCCCGGCGCGGGCTACAGGTTCAGCGCATGAGCGGGCAGGCGGCTGCGGGGACCCGGGCCGACGACGCGGCACAGCACGGCGCCGACAGTGAGGCCAGTGAGGCCCATGTCGCCCGTGTCGCCCGGCCGGGTCGCAAGGAGCGGTTGCGTCGCGCTCAGCACCTGAGTATCCGGGCCCGCCTGACCCTGACCTACGCCGGGATGGTGACGGCCGCCGGCGTGGTCCTCATCGCCCTGGTCTACTTCTACACGCGCTACGTCACGCTGAGCATCCAGATCGGCGACCCGGTCGGGCAGACCGCCGCCGTGCCGGTCTCGCAGGTCGGCGAGGCCGCCAAGGTGGACACGAACCTGTTCGATCTGCTCAGCAGCATCATGCGCTCGGCCGTCGGCGCGCTGGCGCTGCTCGTGGTGCTCTCCGGGACCGTCGGCTGGATTCTGGCAGGGCGGATGCTGCAGCCGCTGTCCTCGATGAATGCGGCGGCCAAGCGCGCCGCCTCGGGCGACCTCAGCCAGCGGCTGGACCTGTCCGGCCCTCGCGACGAGATCCACGACCTGGCGGACACCTTCGACAACATGCTGGCCTCCCTGGAGCGGTCCTTCTCCGTCCACCGCCGGTTCGCGGCCAACGCCTCCCACGAGCTGCGCACTCCCCTGGCCACCACGCAGACGATGATCGACGTCGCCCTGTCCGACCCGCAGGCCTCGGCTGAGGACCTGCGCCGGGTACTGACCCGGGTCCTGGAGACCAACCGCGCCAACCGGGAGACGATCGACGCCCTGCTGGACCTGGCCGACGCCCAGTCCGGCAAGCTGGCCCACGAGGACGTGGACATGGAGGCCACGGTCCGTGACGCCCTGGGCCTCATCGCTCCGGAGGTCGCTGAGCGCCACCTTCACGTCTCCACCCACCTGCTGCCCGCCCGGGTCCCCGGGGATCCGGTGCTGCTGCGCCAGAGCGTCTCCAACCTGCTGCGCAATGCGGCCCGCTACAACGTTGACGGCGGCCGCATCACCGTGGGCATGGCGCGTCTGGACGACGGCGTGCGCCTGACGATCCGCAACGAGGGCCCCGTCGTGGCGGCCGACAGCGTGGAGTCCCTGCGCGAGCCCTTCGTGCGCGGCGAGGGACGGGGACGGACCCGGGGCTCCGGGCACGGACTGGGCCTGGCCATCGTGACGGCGGTGGCCACCGCACACGGCGGCGAGCTGCGTCTGAGCGCCAACCCCGACGGCGGGCTGACGGCCGTCCTCGAGCTGCCGGTGGGAGGGGCTGAGGACGACTCGGGCGCAGCCGGCTCCAACGACTGACGGTCGCCGGCCACGAGGGCCGGCGACCGTCAGGGTCAAGCACCTGGCTGCGGCGGAGAC
>CAJZFF010000174.1 GCA_915069725.1 uncultured Actinomyces sp. | reverse complement strand
CGGGTGCGGCCTGCGGCGCGGGGGCGGCCGGTGCCGGGGCGGAGCCCGCCTCGGAGGGGTCGCCGATGATGGCCAGGACGGTGCCGACCTCGACGGTCTCGTCCTCGGGGACGCGGATCTCCAGCAGGACGCCGGATGCGGGGGAGGGGACCTCGGTGTCGACCTTGTCGGTGGCGACCTCCAGCAGGGGCTCGTCGGCCTCGATGGTGTCTCCCACGGCCTTGAGCCAGGAGGAGACCGTCCCCTCGGTGACGGACTCACCCAGGGCGGGCATCTTCACGGACTCTGACATTGCTGTCTTCCTTACTCTCGTCTAGCTGGATCAGCCGTGGTTGTGCAGCGGCTTGCCGGCGAGGGCCATGGCGGCCTCGCCGAGGGTCTCGTTCTGAGTGGGGTGGGCGTGGACCAGGGCGGCGACGTCGTCGGCGTCGGCCTCCCAGGACACCATGAGCTGGCCCTCACCCACCTGCTCGCCCATGCGGGCGCCGATGGCGTGGAAGCCCAGGATGGGGCCGTCCTTGAGGGAGACGAGCTTGACGAAGCCCTGGGTCCCCAGGATCTGGCTCTTGGCGTTGCCGGCCACGTTGAACTCGGCGGAGGTGATGTTCTCCTTGCCGTGGATCTCAGCGGCCTTGGCCTCCGACAGCCCCACCGAGGCGATCTCGGGTTCGCAGAAGGTCACCTTGGGGACCAGGACGTCGTCGACCGGAGTCGGGTCCAGGCCCGCGATCTTCTCCGCCACGACGATGCCCTGGGCGAAGCCGCGGTGGGCGAGCTGGACGCCGGGGACGATGTCGCCCACGGCCCATACGCCGGGGACGTTGGTGCGGCCGTACTCGTCGGCCAGGACGAAACCGCGGTCCATGGCGACCCCGACCTCCTCGTAGCCGAGGTTGGCGGTCGCCGGTCCACGGCCCACGGCGATGAGGAGGACCTCGGCCTCGTGGGTCTTGCCGTCCTGGGTGCGCACAGTCACCCCGCCGTCGTGGCGCTCGACCGACTCGAACATCGTGTTGGTGCGGAAGGTGATCTTGCGCTTGCGGAAGGCGCGCTCGAGCTGCTTGGAGATCGCCTCGTCCTCGTTGGGCACCAGGTGGGGCAGCCCCTCGATGATGGTGACCTGGCTGCCCATGGAGGCCCAGGCCGAGGCGAACTCCACCCCGATGACGCCGCCGCCCAGAATCACTGCCGAGGCGGGGACGTGGTCCATCTCCAGGGCCTCCTCGGAGGTGATGACGCCTCCGGAGATCTCCTGTCCGATGGTCTTGGAGTAGGAGCCGGAGGCGAGGACCACGTTGCGGCCGGTGATGCGACGGCCGTCAACCTCGACGGCGTCGGCAGCCACCAGGCGCCCCCAGCCCTGGATCAGGTCGATGCCCCGCGAGGAGACCAGGCCCTCAAGGCCCTTGTGCATCCGCGAGACGATGCTGTTCTTGTACTTCTGGACGCCAGGCATGTCCACGCCCTCGAAGGCGGCCTTGATGCCCACCGTGGCGGCCTCGCGCACGGCGTCGGCGGTCTCGGCGGCATGCAGCAGGGCCTTGGTGGGCACGCAGCCGCGGTGGAGGCAGGTGCCCCCCAGCTTGTCCGCCTCGATGAGGGCGACCTTGAGGCCCAGTTGGGCGCCGCGCAGGGCGGCGGCGTAGCCCCCTGATCCCGCGCCCAGAATGACCATGTCGTAGACGGTCTCTGTCACGAACTCACTCCTTGTTGGTTGGTCATGTCGCCCTCGTGGGGCGGCTCGGCACGGGGCCATTGTTCCACCTGAATAGGGAGTGCAGGAGCCACGGGGGTTGCTGTTTAGGGACCAGAGTCCTGAAAACGGGGTGAGACGCATCACCGTTCATGGGTGGTTCCGGCAACAAGCCGTGCCGGGGAGCTCATGTGAGGCCCCGGCACGGCTCGTCGTCGACTCGTCTGCGCTGGACGCGAGCTCAGGAAAGGATGCTGACCTCGGCGGACAGCGAACGGAGCAGCTCCACCAGGGTGGAGACCCCCATGCCCGTCCCGCCGGTCGGAGTCAGGCCCCAGGGAGAGGAGTCGTTGTAGGCGGGACCGGCGATGTCGAGGTGGGCCCACGGCCGGCGCCCCACGAACTCGCGCAGGAACAGCCCGGCCGAGAGCATCCCGCCGGCACGCGAGCCGACCTTGGTGTTGCGCAGGTCGGCGAAGGGCGAGTCCAGGGTGGCGCGCAGGTGCGCCGGCAGCGGCATCGGCCAGAAGGACTCTCCGGCCCGCTGAGCCGCGGCGACGACCTCCTCGCGAAGGTCCGGTGTCCCCATGACGGCGGCCACATGGTCGCCCAGGGCCACGATCTGCGCCCCGGTGAGGGTGGCCACGTCCAGGACGGCATCGGGCTCCTCCGTGACGGCCCGTGCCAGGGCGTCGGCCATGACCAGGCGCCCCTCGGCGTCGGTGTTGGTCACCTCCACAGTGGTGCCGTCGAACATCGTGATGACGTCGCTGGGCCGCTGGGCGTCGGCACCGGGCATGTTCTCGGCCAGTGCCAGCCACGCGGTGACACGGATCGGCAGCGCCAGGCGCGCGGCCGTGATGATGGCGCCCAGCACGGTGGCGGCCCCTGCCATGTCGGACTTCATCTCCGGCATGGAGGAGGCCGGCTTGAGGGACAGGCCGCCGGAGTCGAAGGTGATGCCCTTACCGATGAGGGCGACGTGCTTGGGGCGTCCGGCTGCGCCGTCGCCCTCGACCTGTGAGCCCGCCTGCCCGCCGGAGCCCTTGGTTGCGTGCTCCGGCGACCACTCCAGACGGACCAGGCGCGCCGGGTGCACCGAGCCCTGAGCCACCCCGAGGATCCCCCCGAAGCCCTGCTCGACCAGTGCCGGGGCGTCCCAGATCTCAACGCGGACGCCGGCCTCCTTCCCGGCCGCACGAGCCCTCTCGGCGAAGACCTCCGGAGTCAGCCGGTTCGGTGGCTCGTTGACCAGATTCCGGGTCAGCGCCGTGGCCTGGGCCAGCACCAGGGCCCCTGTCAGTGCCTCCTGGCCCTCGGGGGTGTCGGCCAGGGGGGAGATGATGGAGATGGTTGTGAGCGGGGAGGTCTTCTTCGAGGTCTTCTCCTGCCCGGGGCGGTCCTCGTTCTTCGTCGCGCTCCAGGAGTACGCGCCCAGGGCGGCTCCGTGCGCGACGGCGGCGAGCTGCTCCTCGCAGAGCGTGGGCAGTGCCAGGACCGCGGAGTCGGTCCCGGCCAGTGCTCGGGTGGCGCGTCCGGCCGCCCGGCGTAGGAGACCGGTCTGGTCGTAGCCCAGTGCGGCCTCGTCATCGGTGGTGACGGCGAGCGGATCGGTGTCGGCCCAGCCCGTTCCGACGCCAACCACGAGGATCGTCGCCGGTCCCCGGTAGCCCTGGGCAGTCACCGCGGAGGAGGGCAGACGCACCACCGAGTCCTGGGCGCCTGAGAAGCCCAGGGCCGGCAGCAGGGTCACCAGGGCGTTGATGTCCAGGCCCTCCAGGGCGGTGCTCGACGGCGGCTCGAGTCCCTCCAGGAGGATCTCGGGGGCCTCGGCCCCGTCCCGGCCCGGCGCTGCGGCCAGGACGAGCACGTCGGCCTCGGCCTCGGTGCCGGAGGCGTCATGGGGCCCGATGTCGGATGCCTCCTCAGACCCGTCACCCTTGCCGGTGGCGCTGTCGGTGTCGCCCTCCTGGTCCTGGGAGGTCTCCTCGTCGCCGTCGGAGTCCTGCTTCAGGTCCTGCTCGGCGGCTTCGGTACCTGGCGAGCCGGACCCTTCCCTGGCTGCAGGGGCCTCGGAGCTCTCGGCCTCCTCGACCGTGTCGACCTCGGCCTGACTGCTGAGGTCGGTATCCTTGCGGTCATCGTCCGCCGAGGCGCGTGCGTTCAGGGATTTGGTCAACTTAATGGTGCTCACGTTGTGAATAGTAACGTTCTGGCATTGGTTGGAGGTTGAACCTGTGCTGCGCGTGCCGAAGGTCATCACACGGAAAGGTCGTTCCTCATGGACGAGCGCTCATCGGTACGCCCGGTACAGGACACCCGCCGTCCCGCATACGGGTGGGGGCGGATCCTGGTTGGCGTCTTCGCCGTCTTCGGGGCGATCGTTCTCGTCCCCTCGCTGACGACGCTGCTGAGAAGCCCCGACGAGGAGCCCGCGGTGTGGTCGCTCAACCTCCTGGGGGGCGTCCTGTACCTCCTGCTGGCCGTCTGCGTGGCCCACAACGGGCGCCGGATGCGCAATATCGGCTGGATGTGCCTGGGGGCGCTGGCCACCATGGCGGTGCTCATCGGTGTTCTCACCCTGCCCGCCCCCTCGCCCGCCGACCTCAGCGTCTCGGTGTGGGCGCACTGGGGCCGGTCCCGGTGGTACCTGCCCGCGATCCTCCCGGTGGTCGCCGCCGCGTGGATGTGGATGTCCGACCCCCGGCGCATCGTGGCCAACGCCGAGCGCATCACCGAGCTGTCCGACACCCTCACCGAGAGCATCACTGAGAAGGCCCGGGCGGTCCAGGAGAACCGTACCCTCAAGACTCCTCGCAGTGGTCGGCACCGTTGAGGCGGTACGCCGCACTGTGAACAGATCCCGAACGCGTCAAGTCTCGACGGACTCTCATCGACGTCGGGAACGGCGCGAGCTGCGTGAGCTGATCCGGCTGATCCGGCTGATCCTTCTGGTTCCGCGTGGCGGAACGGGGCGGGAGTGCCACTTGTCCTGCAGACGTGAGCCCCAAGAGGTATAGGTGACGGAGGCCGCGCGGGCCTGCGCCTGGACCTCGTAGATCCGTTCGACGACGATCCGCCGGGACACCCAGCCCACCAGCCCCTCAGCACCGGAGCCAGCTGCGCGGGCGACCACCGGAAGCCCCTCCAGGCGGGTGCTGGTCAGGGCCTCGAGCACATCGGTCGCCTCGGCCTCACAGGGCAGACGGTCGCAGACCAGCGACAGCTCCGCCACCGTCGCCGGCCGGGGTGAGGCGTCGTCGGAGTCATCGCTCAGGAGCGCTCCGGCGAGCTGTGCGGCCGTCACGCAGCCGAGCAGCTCACGGGCGCCGTCCTCTCCGGTTGTGACCACGGGCAGGGCCGAGACGCCATGTCGGCTCATCAGGGACGCGGCCTCGTTGAGCTGCGCCGTGTCCTCGAGCACGGCAGGCGGATCCACCATGAGCCGGGAGGCGTGGGTTCGTCCCAGGAGCGTCGTGGTCATCGGGTCCTCGACATCCTCTCCGCGACGACGCAGCTCCTCGGTGA
>CAJZFF010000173.1 GCA_915069725.1 uncultured Actinomyces sp. | reverse complement strand
TCCGCGACGGCAGGATGCCAGGCGTGTGCCCCGCCGTGGGCTAAGGTGCCTGGTAACAGCGGGCTGCCGGGCCGGCACCGGGGTCGACGGCGGGACGCAACCATGGCAGGAGCGAAAGGCGGGCAACTGGGGTGCTGGACGTCTCTTCCCTCACGCTTCACATGCCGGCGTCCCTGACCGACACCTTCCGGCTGCTGGACCTGTGCGGGGTCCTGCTCAACGGGATCCTGGGCGGGCTCATCGCCCGGCGCAAGAACTTCGACCTGGTGGGCTTCGTCGTCCTGGCCATGCTCACGGCCACCGCCGGCGGCATCCTGCGTGACGTCATGATCCAGGCCGGTCCACCCTTCGCCCTGACCGACCCCTACTACCTCTACACGGCCTGCCTGGGGGCGACGGTGGCCTGGTTCGTGCCGCTGACCTCGCGGCCCACCCGGCGCCTGCTCGTGGTGGCCGACGCCGTCATCCTGGGCTGCTGGGCCGCCACTGGGGCCTCGAAGGCCCTCACCTACGGGCTCGGCGTCATGCCGGCGCTCCTGCTGGGCTGCCTCACGGCGATCGGCGGCTCCATGATCCGCGACGTCGCGGTGGGGGAGACCCCGGCCGTCTTCGGGGGCAACAAGCTCTACGCGATCCCAGCGCTCATCGCCGCCGGCACCCAGGTCGTGGCCGTCAAGGCGGGGATGGCCGACGCTCACGCCATGCTCGTGTCCACCGTGGTCGGTGCGGGCCTGTGCGTGCTCGCCTACTGGCGCTCCTGGCAGCTGCCGGTCATCTCCGACCGGGAACGGCGCCGGGCCGGGCGGCGCGAGGCGAACGGCGCGCTCGTGGGCTGGCGCCGGGGGCTCATGATGGGGCCGCTCAAGGCCCCCTCCTGGCGTGGCCGTGGCGGGGCGACGACAGAGGAGAGCGCCTCCTTGGAGCGCTCCGAGCAGGGCTAGGGGCCGTCGGGCGGCCTCAGCCGGCCTCAGGCGTTCTCGCCGACCGGACGCACGCTGGCCTGACCGGCGTCGACGGGCTGGGACTGGGCACTGCCCTTGCTCGAGGGCGCCCCGAAGAGCCGCTCCTTGACGGCGTCGGCGACCTTCTCGGTGACGGCCTCGCCCTGGGTGCGCACGGCCTGCTTGACGTGGCTGGAGGCGGCGTCGACCCGGGTGCGCACGAAGGGCTGCTCGGCGACCTTGGAGGCCGCGGTCTTGATGCGCTCGTACTGGGCGCGCCCCGCGCGGGTCCCGAGCACGTATCCCGCGCCGAGTCCGAGGATGAAGGGGATCTTGCCGGCCATATCGTCTCCTGAGCTTGAAGGAAGCACTGCTGGGTGCGCCATCACCATACCGGCCGGGGGCCGGGGCGACTGACGTGAAGGGGGCGCGGGGACCGCATGATCGCCCACAGCGTCACGCGCGGGGCCGCCGCGGGGCCGAGGCGGCCCTCGCCCCTGTAATTACACGGTTTTCTCCGAGGAGTCGCCGGTGGAGGGGATCGAGTCCGCCGCGGGGTCCTGGACGCTGGTGCCGTGGGTGCTCGGCTGGGAGGCGATCAGGCCGTCCGGCGTGACGGTGGTGATGTAGGAGCGGCCGCCCAGGATGACGCCGAGGGTCACCAGCAGCCCGGTGCCCATGAGGGTGGCCACCTGCAGCAGGTTGAGGTCGGCCAGGATCGCGTGGCGGCGTAGCGAGGCCGCCGTCGAGGTGGCGGAGCTGG
The DNA here is from genome assembly GCA_915069725.1 of uncultured Actinomyces sp. Classification (GTDB taxonomy): domain Bacteria; phylum Actinomycetota; class Actinomycetes; order Actinomycetales; family Actinomycetaceae; genus Actinomyces. Next base: position 3,582 of record CAJZFF010000173.1, on the reverse strand, counting down.
TCGGGCCGGTGGGCTCTGCCGGGCCGGTGGAGTCTGTGGAGAAGGGGGACATGTGATTCCTCCTGTTCGCTGGGGATGGGAACGGGGGCGCTCGCCCCGATGAACCCAGGTAACCGCCCGGGCCTGTCGTCCGTGTAGGGCGGGCCTGTGCCGTCCCTGTGAACCGGGCAGGCTATGGGGCGATCCGCATAATGGCGGGCATCGACGCCGGTGGAGGGGCCTGCGTGAGACATGCCGCATGGAGGGGCCGACCGGGAATCGCCCCGTCGTCGGTGGTGGTCGCTGAGAGGTCGTCAGCGGCGCGGTGCGGCCTCCAGCAGCTCGCGGGGCAGGAGCCGGGCCAGCTCGTAGCCGTCGGCGCCCACGACGACGGGCACGTCGGCCTCCGCCAGGGTCCGGGCCTCAGGCCCGATGCCCATGGGGTGGGCGGTCAGCCCTCCGGCGAGCACCTGCTGGGTAGCGGTCAGACGGCGGATGGCGACGGCGGCGATCCGGTCGGCGTGGTGGCGCGCGGCCTCGCCGTAGATGTGGGGGTCGTGCTGGCCGTCGTCGCCGAAGAGAATCCAGGTGATCTGGGGCAGGTCGATCATGAGTCGGCGCAGCTCGGTGCGCTTGTGCTCGATGCCCGAGCGGAACCAGCCGGTGTTGGTCGTCCCCCAGTCGGTCATGAGCGCGGGCCCCGAGGGGAAGCCGTGGCGGGAGAAGAAGGAGCGCAGGGTGGGGACCACGTTCCAGGCGCCGGTGGACAGGTACATCATCGGGGTGCCCGGGTGGGCGGCCTGGATGCGCGAGTAGAGCTCGGCCATCCCGGGGACGGGCTCGCGCGCCGAGGAGTACTTGACGAGCTGGTTCCAGGCGGCCACGAGTACGCGGGGGACGTGTGTGACCATGGCGGTGTCGTCGATGTCGGAGATGATGCCCAAACGCGGGCCCTCGGGGATGATGAGGACCTTGGCGGCCACCGTGTGCGCCCCCATCGCCTCGATCCTGGCCTCGTGCCAGCCGGGCTCCAGGCCGTGATCGCGCACGACGACGTCGATGTAGCCGCTGCGGTCGGCCCGGGTGCGCACGCTGGCCCGGCCCACGTGGACCGTCACCGGCAGGAAGGCCACCGGCACCTCGATGAACAGGCGCCAGCCGCGCTGGGCATCGCTCAGCCCGGTCATGGCGAAGCTGCGGGCCTGGGCGGCGCTGACAGGAAGGGCGTCGGGCAGGGAGCGGAACAGGGGCCCCTCGGCGGGGGCGTCCTGGGGCCGCATCACCATGCGGGCCAGCACCCGGGCCATGGGGGCGGGCCGGGAGGAGGAGCTGGGGGAGGCCCCACGGGACGCTGAGGTGGGACGCCGGTGGGCTCCGCTCCTGCTGTTCCTGCTGTGCTGCCCGGCCTTGACCTGGTGCTGCTGCGCCGTCGGGTTTGGCTGAGCCGGCGCGCTGGTGCCGTAGCCGTCGTAGGGAATGACGCGGGGACGCCAGCCCTGGCGCTTGAGGACGGGGACGGAGTCGCGGTGGAACTGGTCCTCGACGGCGCGGGCGATGTCGGAGAGGGGCACCCCTGGATCCTAGACGACTCAGTGGTTCCAATCGTTGCGTTCGTCGGGTGGATCGCGCGTTCGTAGGGTAGGTCGCGAGGTCGTGCCCTTACCCCTCTGTGTTGTCTCATGACTTCTGAGAGTTTCGGATGTCATGACATCTCAAGACGCCGGTGGGGTGGGCCTGCCGGATGGGGGGCTGCTTCGGCCTGTCGGAGCGGACTGACCCGGTCACTGTGGCGGTGTATGGCATTGTCTGGGCGCACTGCACGAGGGTGGGGTGCTACTGGACGAGGGTCGGGTGCACTTCGGGTAGGTGGGGCCTTCGTGCAGTACGCACAACCCTTGGCCAGTAGATCCCGACCCTCGTGGAGCAGGCCGACTCACGCCGACTCTGGGCGGGGCCGGCGTCTAACCATGACCACTGGACCCCAGCGCAGACGTCAGCCAGGGAGCGGTGCAGGAGGACCTGTGACGGAGGCGCCGGGCTCTGCGGCAAGAGCCCCGGACTCACTTCTGAGCGGCCCGGTGTCCACAGCGCTGACATTGACGGGCCCGACGCCGAAATACCCAACGGGGATCGTTGGAATCCTGCGGTTTCTCTCCGGAGAGCGGCGCCGAGGCACCCGTGATGTCAGCACCATGGACACCCACACCCCGTCATGTCTCGCCTCTAGGCCGCCCTCGCTTCCAGGACCACCAGCCCGCCCCGGGTTCATGCCCGAGCGGGTGTCTCACAAGTCATGACACCCACATGTCTCAGAAGTGAGAAGGCAGCACAGTGATGAAGCGCCGCGCGATCGTAGGGTAGGTCGCGAGGTCGTGCCCCTACCCCTCGACAGCGCGACCTACGGTACGACCGCGAGCGCCTGGCAGCGGCTCTCAGCGCCTCTCAGTGGTGCAGGGCCTTGAGCCGCCGGCCGCTCGCCCACCACAGGACGGCCCCGCAGCCCAGGGCCCACCAGGTGTAGCTCGAGCCGACGGCCTTGGCCCAGGCGGGCCAGTTCTGCTCCACATGGTTCTGCTCGGGGAACCACCACTGCATCGCCAGGATGAAGACGAGCACGCCGGCGGCGCCGGCGACTCCGAGCGCGGTCGAGCGCCAGCGCCAGGTCGCCGCCGCGACCGACATGAGCGCGGGCAGGCACCACACCCAGTGGTGCGACCAGGAGATGGGGGAGACGAGCAGACCGAGCACCATGACCACGCTGACCTGAAGAGCCAGGACCAGGTCATCGTCCTGCCCGGCTCCTCCGGCCGCGTCATCGGCCCCCCGCAGCCGGTCCAGCCGGCGGCACAGGAACCAGGCCGCCACGACGGCGAGCAGGGAGCACACCGCCCAGGTGAGGTTCCAGGCGGCCTCCGGCAGCCCCCGGGCGATCGCGCCCTTGAGGTTCTGATTGCCTGAGTAGTCGGCGAAACCGGCGCGCCCCGGATCCCACATGGCCGAGGTGAAGAACTCCCAGGACTCGGCGGGGGCCGCCAGGGCAGCCAGGAGGGCTGCGAGCTGGGCGCGGTGCCCGCCCTGGGGACGCTGCGCCTGACGCATGTAGGCGGAGACCGCATCCGCCAGTTCAGTGCCGTCCATGCGCACGGTCAGAGCCAACAGTCCCTTGTCGGCAATGGCGGAACCCACGAATAGCCCCCGGTAGTGGCGCAGGGCGCGAGCAACGTGCTCCTCCAGAGGAACCGCGGCCTCCTGGCGCGCACGCTCCACAAGCCACTCCGGCTCCTTCGTTCTGGCGAGGTAGCGCTGGCAGGCGTCGTACTCCTGGCGTCCCGCGGTCTGGGCGCGAGTGCGGCACTCGTCCTCGCTAAGGCCTCGCGTGTCCCGCGCGATCCAGGCCTGCAGGATGTGAGAGCCCAGTGCCGCGGCGTCGGCAGGCTCGAGCCGGTCCAGGTAGAGCTCCCATAGGCCGCGACCGCTCGGATCTTTGAGCTTGTCGGCCATGATCACCCACCAGCGCACGATCTCGGGGGTGACGGCGCCCCCGTCGCGCCACCGCAGTGGTGGCAGAGCGTCGAAGTCGAACCAGTCCAGCGAGGCCGGCGG
>CAJZFF010000172.1 GCA_915069725.1 uncultured Actinomyces sp. | reverse complement strand
CGCCGTCGTCGCCCTGCACGACCTCAACCTGGCGGCCCGCTTCTGCGACCGTCTCGCCATCCTCGCCGGCGGGACGATCCGAGCCGAGGGGCCGCCCGCCGAGGTGCTCCAGCCCGACATCCTCGCCGAGGTCTACGGGCTGCGGGTGCGGATCGTTCCCGACGGCGACCACGTCATGGTCGCCCCCGAGGCCGAGCAGGGGGCTTGAGCGGGGGCCTGGCGCCGTCAGGCGCTCCGGCCCCGGATGAAGGGGATGGTCCGGAGAACGACCCAGCCGAGCGCCAGCAAGGGCAACCAGTATTGGCGTCACCGTGCGGAACGGTCCGGCCACGCCGTGCACCGCATCACGCGTGGGCGCACTGACGCCTCGGTCAGAAATCTCCGTACTCTCAGGGCATGACAGCTTCGCCGGCCGCTCCGTCCGACCCCGGGCTGAGGACGGCTTTCCCCGCCACGCTCCTCATTGCCCTGGCCGCGCTCGCGGCCGTCGCGCCTCTGGCCACCGACGCCTACCTGCCGGCCTTCGCCCAGATGGCTGATGACCTGGGCGTCTCCGCCTCCAGTGTTCAGCTGACGATGACCACGTTCCTCGTGGGCATCGCGCTCGGCCAGCTGGGCATCGGGGTCCTGTCCGACCGCGTCGGCCGGCGTCCCCTGCTGCTGTGGGGCAGCGTGCTCGCCCTGGCCGCCAGCATCGGCGCCGCCCTGTCCCCGAGCCTGTCCGTTCTCCTCATCGTCCGCTTCTTCCAGGGGCTCGGGGGAGCGGCCGGCATGGTCCTGGGGCGGGCAGTCATCTCCGACCGTTCCCGTGGGATCACCGCCGCCAGGGCCCTCAGCGTTGTCATGGCGATTCAGGGGATCGCCCCGGTGGTGGCGCCGATTCTCGGGGGCCTGCTCGTCGAGCCCATCGGGTGGCGCGGCATCCTGGGGGTCGTGGCCGCCTTCACCGGACTGCTCGTGGTCATGGTCCTTCTCTGGGTACCCGAGTCCCTGCCCGCCGAGCGGCGCCACGACGGCGGCCTACGGATACTGCTCGACGGCACCCGTGAGCTGGCCCGCGACCATGTCCTCGTGCGCCTCCTGCTCATCAATGCCCTGTCCTTCGGGCTGCTCATGGCTTACCTGTCTGCGGCGCCCTTCGTGCTTCGCAACGTGCTGGGCATGGGGACAGTGGCCTATACGGCGGTCTTCGGGCTGTGCGGGGCGACGGTGACGGTGACGATCGCGGTGGCGGCCTCCCTCGTGCGCCGCTTCTCCCAGGCCCGCCAGGTGCGGGTCGGGCTTATCGCGGGGCTGGTCGTCGACACGGTCTTCGCGGGGGTCTGCCTGACGTGGCTGCGTGAGCCGGTGACCGGACCGGAGCGGATGCCGCTGCTGGTGGCGGTCGTGGCCCTCTTCCTGGCGCACGTGGCCTGCCTGGGACTGTCGATGGGCAACGCCCCCGCGCTCGCGCTCGACCGCACTGGCCGGTGGGCGGGAACCGGCTCCGCGCTGCTCGGTTTTCTGCAGTTCGTTATCGGTGGGCTCGTCAGCCCGCTGGTGGGGCTGACCGGTGAGGCCAGCGGCGTGGCCTTCGGCGTCGTCATCGTGGCCGTCGGTGCCGTCGCCAATGTCCTGGCGGTCTTCGGTCTGCGCGAGAGGGGCGAGAAGTAGCGCCCGGCTGCCCAGGCGAGCGAGCGCCGACAGCAGCGCCTGGGCCAGTGATGGCTCTGGCCGGCAGCGTGTACTCAGGAGGCTGAGCGCAGCCGCGTCGTCGGAAGAGGAAGTTCGATGGCGCCGATGAGGTCCACGGACTTGGCGACGCTGGTGGCCGACAGGTCCTCCATCGCCCTGGCGACGATGACGCGGTCCCGGTGGATCTCGCGGATCCTGACCCGGGTCCAGCCCTCCTCGCCCGTCTGCGGATCGTCCTCCTCAAGGAGCCAGTCCTCCGCCAGAAGCCGCAGACCGATCGCATCCAGGACCGCCTCGGCCTCATCGAGCTCCATGGCCTCGCCGCGCCGGACCCACAGCCGGTCATACGGGATGAACCAGCCGTCCGCACTCATCTCGATAAAGCCCACGTGCTCGCCGTCCTCGCGACGCAGGTGGTCGAAGACGTCCTCGGGGTCGGGCAGGCCTTCCTGCGGGTGGGGACTGCTCATACTCGCGAGGCTACCGAGCTGGTGAACGCCGCGACGTCAGCGCAGGCCTGTCACTTCCGACGTGGCCTATCTACCTCAAGCCACGAGTGGCTGATAGCGCTGGCGGGCTGCTTCACCGGAGGTTCCGACCATATTTCCAATGGCCGCCCAGGACATCCCAGCGTCTCGAGCGCCTCTGACGGCATCAAGGACATGTCGTTCGGCCTGGGCCTGTTCAGCAACTGCGTCTCGCAAGGCCGCTAATGCGACCACGTCGACCTCATCGGCCTCGATTGGGTCGTAGTTCTCGAATCGGGCGGCCAGCTCATTGGCATGCGCCAGGATCTCGTCAACAGTACGGGGCATCGTCATCACCTCAGAAACTTCTCTCGGGCACGCATGGCGTGGACGATGACGATTGCGGTGATGCCTTGAATGTAGCCAATCTCGAGAACAAGGGCAGCGCGGTTGGCTCTCAGGAGCATAGTGAAACCATCTCCCATGTCCCAGGCCCGGATGGGGTGGTGATAGGTGTGAAGGATGTCGGCCTCGCTCAGGCCGTGCTTCAGCGCCGATCTGGCAATGATCGGATCGTCCACAGATCCAAGGTAACTTGCGATGTGCTGTGTGGTCGAGGGGCGTGGTCCCGGGGTGACGCTGGTGGGCTCTGAAAAGTCGCCAATCGTGACACGTCGGCGGCGTGTGGGGCTGGGTGGGCTGATCGAGAACGTACTTTCGCGACGAGGACTGCGTTCTCCCACAGAACTCGCGGGTGGGACCTCAGTCATCTGCAGGAAATCGCAGTCCTCGTCGGGCATCGCAGTCCCCGGTATGTGGCTGGGGTGCGCCGTCTGGCGCAGCCGGAACCGTCCGCCGCGCTACCGCGGCCAGGGCGCTTCGCCAGGCAGGTGGCGCGCGCTGTGTCCGCGTGACAGCACTGTGTTGCAGGTCACTGTCAGCTCCGGGAATGGACTGCGGCCCGACAAGGTTGAGCCAGTCAGACTCAAGGTTGTATGCAGTCAAGTTGACAGAGCCTGACTCAATCACAATCCTGAGTGCATACGACTCAACCTGAAGGCGCCGGAACCTCCGGCCCTCACAACAGACATCAACTGACCACAAACCAGCAACCACAAGGAGCACATCACATGGCACGCGCTGTCGGTATCGACCTGGGTACCACCAACTCTGCTATCGCCGTCCTCGAGGGTGGCGAGCCCACCATCATCCCGAACGCCGAGGGCGGTCGCACCACCCCCTCCGTCGTCGCCTTCTCCAAGTCCGGCGAGATCCTCGTCGGTGAGATCGCCAAGCGCCAGGCGGTCACCAACGTCGACCGCACCATCTCCTCGGTCAAGCGCCACATGGGCACCGACTGGTCCGTCGAGATCGACGGCAAGAAGTACACCGCCCAGGAGATCAGCGCCCGCATCCTGGCCAAGCTCAAGGCCGACGCCGAGGCCTACCTGGGTGAGCCCGTCACCAACGCGGTCATCACCGTCCCGGCCTACTTCAACGACGCCGAGCGCCAGGCCACCAAGGAGGCCGGCACCATCGCGGGCCTGACCGTGGACCGCATCGTCAACGAGCCCACCGCCGCGGCCCTGGCCTACGGCCTGGACAAGGGCAAGGAGGACGAGCTCATCCTCGTCTTCGACCTCGGTGGCGGTACCTTCGACGTCTCCCTGCTCGAGGTCGGCAAGGACGACGACGGCTTCTCCACCATCCAGGTGCGCGCCACCAACGGTGACAACCGCCTGGGCGGTGACGACTGGGACGCCCGCATCGTCGACTGGCTGGTCAAGCAGGTCAAGAGCAAGGACGGCGTGGACCTGTCCAAGGACAAGATCGCTATGCAGCGTCTCAAGGACGCCGCCGAGCAGGCCAAGAAGGAACTGTCCTCGGCGACCTCCACGAACATCAACCTGCAGTACCTCTCCATGAGCGAGTCCGGCCCCATCCACCTCGATGAGAAGCTCACCCGCTCCAACTTCCAGGAGATGACCGCGGACCTGCTCGAGCGCACCAAGATCCCCTTCCACAACGTCATCAAGGACGCCGGGGTCAAGGTCTCCGACATCGACCACGTGGTCCTCGTGGGTGGCTCCACCCGCATGCCCGCCGTCACCGAGGTGGTGCGCGAGCTGACCGGCAAGGAGCCCAACAAGGGCGTCAACCCCGATGAGGTCGTCGCTATCGGCGCGGCCCTCCAGGCCGGAGTCATCCAGGGCGACCGCAGCGACGTCCTGCTCATCGACGTCACGCCGCTGTCCCTGGGCATCGAGACCAAGGGCGGGGTCATGACCAAGCTCATCGAGCGCAACACGGCCATCCCGACCAAGCGCTCCGAGGTCTTCTCCACCGCCGAGGACAACCAGCCCTCCGTGCTCATCCAGGTCTACCAGGGCGAGCGCGAGTTCGCCCGGGACAACAAGCCGCTGGGCACCTTCGAGCTGACCGGCATCGCCCCGGCCCCCCGCGGCGTGCCCCAGATCGAGGTCTCCTTCGACATCGACGCCAACGGCATCGTGCACGTCTCGGCCAAGGACCGCGGCACCGGCAAGGAGCAGTCCATGACCATCTCCGGCGGCTCCGCCCTGCCCAAGGAGGACATCGACCGCATGGTCAAGGAGGCCGAGGCCCACGCCGAGGAGGACAAGAAGCGCCGCGAGGACGCCGAGACCCGCAACTCCGCCGAGCAGCAGGCCTACTCCATCGAGAAGCTCCTCAAGGACAACAAGGACAAGCTGCCCGAGGACGTCCACTCCGAGGTCTCCGAGGCCGTCACCGACCTCAAGAAGGCCCTCGAGGGCGACGACATCGAGCCGGTCAAGACCGCTCAGGAGAAGCTGAACTCGGTGGCCCAGAAGGTCGGTGAGGCCCTCTACCAGGCCGACGCCGCCGCCCAGGCCGCGGGTGACGCCTCCGCCTCCTCGGCCGGCTCCACGTCCTCCGACGACGAGGACATCGTGGACGCCGAGATCGTCGACGACGAGGACTCCAAGTGACCTCGGCCGGCCCCACCCCCGAGAACGAGGGCATCGACCCCGAGCTCCAGGCGGCCGTCGAGTCGGCCTTCGAGGAGGTGCCCGACGGCGTCCGTGAAGGACTCGCCCAGGGCTCGCCCGAGGGCGCGGCCGGCCAGTCCGACGCCGCCTCCTCGTCCGAGGAGGCGGCGGGGGACA
>CAJZFF010000171.1 GCA_915069725.1 uncultured Actinomyces sp. | reverse complement strand
CTGCGGTCGGGTCGGGCTGACCGAACTGGGTCGGCTGACCGGGCTGGGGCTGTGGGCTCTGTGATCCGAATGGATCGGCCCCGCTCTGCTGGGCGTAAGGATTGCCCTGAGCGTAGGGGTCCGCCGGGGCGGACCCCGGCTGGGCGGCTGCCCGCCCGGCACCTGTGGGGTAGGCACGCGTCTGTTCCTCGGGCGGAGGCCCAGCGGGAAGGTCGGGCTGCACGGGGCGCCACGATCCGGCCTGGGCGCCGGGAGCCGCACCAGGGACGGCACCGGGCGCCTGCCCCGGAGCCTGCTGCTCGGCGCGCGCGGCGTCGAGCATGTCCTGGTTGATGAGGACGGTCCGGGCGTTGAACTCGTCGCCCTGATTGGGGCGGGGCGAGCCGGAGGTCGGCGGCTGGGTTGCGTCGTGGTCAGACATGAGGTCCCTCTCAGTCGAGTACAGCATCACGCTATCCCGGATCCGCGCCGGAAGACACACAGGCACCCCGATCGGCCAGAGGCGAACGCCCTGAGCGTCGGGCCGGCTCGAGAGCCCGGCAATCCGTTGGGGAGTTGCGGCGGCGGCCGCAACGAGTGCTCCGACAACGACGAAGCCCCGGCACGCTGCTGCGCACCGGGGCTCTCGCTGTGGCGGAGATGGGGAGATTCGAACTCCCGAGGGGCTTCCACCCCAACCTCCTTAGCAGGGAGGCGCACTAGGCCACTATGCGACATCTCCATCGCCTTCCCACGGCTCCGCCGCAGGACGCACGGGCAGCCTACCGGGAGGATGCCGCGTGAGCAAACCGCCGAAGACACGGTGCAGGCGCCTCGGCACGAGGCGCTGTGACCGCCGGCCGCGCAGGTGTCCTGGGGCCCTCGTTCACGGCCCGGGGCCGCGGGTTTCCAGGCCCCGCATGCCGGCACCGCCGGATCCATAATCTTGATGGATGTCTGTGGAAGTACGCCGTGAGGCGAGGAGGACCGAGGATGGCGGAGAGCGGGCAGGCGGATGCGCGGGTCTCGGAGTTCATCACCGATCTACGTCAGGCCCTGGAGGAGGCGGGCGACCCCACCCGCGCCGAGCAGCAACGGGCCTACCTGAAGTCCGAGATGGCGATGTACGGCGTCGGGGTCCCGGACACGCGGCGCCTCGCACAACGGATCGCCGCCACCCACAGCGACGTGTGGACTGAGGCCGCCACCTGGGAGGCGGCGCTGCGGCGCCTGTGGGACGGGGCGGCTCGCCGCGAGGAGCGCTATGCGGCGCTGGCCGTCATGCGCGCCAAGCTCTCCGCCTCGCATGCTGGACGCATGGAGTCCCTGGCGCTCTACGAGCACTTTCTGCGCACGGGGCAGTGGTGGGATCTGGTCGATGAGACCTCCCACGCCGTCGGGCTGGTGGTGCGTGAGCACCCGGCTGCGGCGGCCCGCATGCGCGTGTGGGCCACCGACCCGGACATGTGGGTGCGGCGCAGCGCCATCCTCTGCCAGCTCCAGCACAAGGCCAACACGGATCTCGACCTGCTCACCAACGTCATCGAGGTCAACCAGGAGGACCCGGAGTTCTTCATCCGCAAGGCCATCGGCTGGGCGCTGCGCGACTACGCGCGCACGGACGGCGACTGGGTGCGCGCCTTCGTCCAAGCGCATACGAGCCTGTCCCCACTCAGCCGACGCGAGGCCCTCAAGCGCCTGTGAGTCCGGGGCGGCAGCACCGAGAGGGCATGCGGCGGACCGCGTAGTTCACCTGCACTCCTCACCGTCGGAGCACGTGCGAGTGCGCTGCCTCAACCGCATGCCATCAGGTCCCATCGGCACGGTACCGCTCACGCATGAGGTCCACGTAGTCGAGGAGGTCCTGACGCAGGCGCTTGGGGGTGATGACGCAGGCATCCGGACCGAGCCGAAGCAGAATCGTCATGGCATGCAGGTGGTCCATGAACTCCAGCTGGAGACAGGTCCATCCGTCATCTCCGGGAGGTTCACCCTCTGCATCGGTCGTCGTTGCGCGCAACGTCCACTCCTGCACATCGCTCCAACGCTCGTCCCGTACCCAGGCAGTGGCTGTGATGGCCTCGAACCTTTCAAGAAACTCCTCGCGCTGTTTCTGCCATGCCGCGGTCATGTCGAAGCCGGAGTCGTCAGCACACTCCTCAGAGAGCACATCGGCCTCTTCGATCCGAGAGAGCCTGGTGAAGCGAACCTCAGCGCCGTGTGAGGCACACAGGTACCAGCTGCGACCAGCGGCAACTATTCCGTGCGGATCGACGATGTCCTGCGTCGTCGTCCTCGACTTGTGACGGAAGACCATACGCAGTCGATGACGCGTCAAGACCGCTTCCTGAACGGCATGGAATACGGCGTCGGCTCGCTCGCTCTCGGGCAGAGGAAGCCATCCTTGAGGATCGACCACAACGCGCGAGGCAATGCTCACGGACCGGCTGCGATGGCTGTCGGGGACGGCGGCGAGTAGTTTGCGAGACGCGGAGGCGAGAGCGTCGCCAAGGCCCAGTGGCGCAGCACCCCAGCTGGTGAGACCGACGAAGAGAGCCCGGCTCTCCTCACGGTTAAGTCCCGTCACATCAATGCGAAAGTCAGGGTCGATTCTCACTCCCCCATGAGGTCCCCGCTCGCACCATACCGGCACTCCAGCAGTCGACAGCGCCTCAACGTCCCGCAACACAGTGCGCCGTGAGACCTCCAGCCGCTGTGCCAGGTCTGAGGCGGACAGACGACCATGGGTGCGCAGCAGCCAGATCATGGACAGTAAGCGGTCAGCACGCACCGACTCATCCTCGCACGTACATGACACAAGGTGTCACCAATGCTCTCTAACCTCGATGCTGTCCGCCCACCTTGTATACCCATGAGAGTCTCAGGAGCATCACCATGACGGCCTTCGTTCCCAACAGCATCATCCTCTACGTCTCCGACGTCGAGGCGAGTACCACCTTCTACCGAGAAATTCTCGGTCATGGACCGATCAAGACCTATCCAGGATTCAGCGTCTTCGCATTGTCCGACGACGTCACTCTCGGCCTGCAGGCAGCCGATGAGATTGAACCGACTGCTGAGCCATACGTAGGCGGGACCGAACTGAGTCTCAGCAACGTCGAGCGTGCCGACGTCGATCGTCTTCACGCACAGTGGAAGACACTGGGCATTCCGATGGTTTTGGAGCCTACCGTCCTCGAGTTCGGCTACACCTTTGTGGCAGCCGACCCTGATGGGCACCGTCTGCGCGTGTGTGCCACCGACACCTCAAACTTCGTCTGATTCGAGGCCCTTGGCGCCCCGCCCGTCACCTCCCCACAGGCACAGTCGACCATGTCCCGGCCGGCTACTCCACGAGCTTCGGGGGCTACTGGCCAGGAGTTGTGCATACTGCACGAACCCCCGCACCTCGTGGAGTGCACCCACCCCTCCCAGTAGCACCCAACCCTCGTGCATTGCGCCCAGAGGACGCCGAGAGCCACGTGGGTGACCGATCCCGAGCGCAAGTAAAACCTTGGCAGCACTCCGATGTGAAACCATCTCAGTCCATTGCCGACACCAGCGACCTCGGAACGAGCGAATACACAAAGAGTCCGACAAAAAACAGCAGCAATGGAACACTCAGCACCCACGCAACGGTCGACCTCGATAGCCCCAGCGGGTCGAACTCGGTAGGCGCGGCAGCGAGCACCTGTATCAAGAGCCCGACAACAGCTCCCCCTAGCACGGGACCTGCTTGGCGAAGGACGTTGAGGAGGGAGGACGCAGCACCGAACTCGTCACTCCTCAGTGCGGCCATACCTACTGTCGTCAGTGGCGCCATCAAGAAGCCATTTCCGATGCCGAAAACGATCGTCGCACCCAGGAACCACATCCAAGAAACCCCAGTAGCGGTAATCAGTATGCTCAGGGCGGTTCCCATCGCGGAGGCCCCGAAGCCGATCTGTAGGACGAGGCGGGCCTTCCCTTCATCAACCCAGCGGCCCGCAATAGGTGCTGTGACCACGGACGCAATCGACGCTGGCGCAAGAGCAGCCCCCGCCCAGAACGCCGTTTGCCCCATCACGGACTGGATGTAGTTCGATACGAGAAACGTCAAGGCGAACACGCCAAGGGCGGCAAAAAGGCCGAACAAAGCGGCAACAAGGAACCGTGGATTCTCGCGAAGAGACCGTGGAAAAACTGCGTGCGCCGGATCCACACGGCGCTCATACCGGAAGAACGCAAACAGGCAGAACACAGCGAACGGCAAGCAAGCAACGGTCAGCGGGTCCCAGCCCGCATGGGGACCTTGCAGACACCCATAGAGAAGTGCCACAAGGCCGATGCCCACAAGAAAGGTGCCCATGAAATCAACTCTCACGGACCGGACCACTTCGATCGGAAGACTTCGCAGACCCAGAACCACGACGAGAATCGCAATCGGAAGGTTGACGAGGAAGACCCAGCGCCAGCTAAGACCATCAATCAATACTCCACCGGCAAGAGGGCCGATGACGGACGCAGTTCCTGCAATTGATCCCCAGATGCCGACTGCGCGCCCACGGGTATTTTCAGGGAAGGTGACGCCGATGAGCGTGAGAGTCTGCGGTACCAGCATGCCGGCACCGACTCCCTGAAGGAACCGGCTGGCGATCAAGATGAACGGAGAGGTCGCAACACCGCAGGCGAGGCTGGCAGTTGCCAAAATGATCGTCCCCAAGAGGAAGAGGCGTCGGTGCCCGAATCGGTCACCTAAGCGACCTGACGGGATGATCGCCAGTGCGAGAACGAGACCGTAGCTGTTGACCGCCCAGAACACCTGGGTTGTGGACGCGCCCAAGTCCCGTGTCAGCGAGGGAACTGCGAGGTTAATAATTGTCAGATCAAGGAGAGCAATGAAGTACCCACCAGCCAACGTACACAACCCGATCCACTGCCGAGCGCTGACTGTTATGGCTAGGGAGTTTTCCGTCATGTCCCCCCGTTCGTAAGTTCGGTATCGCGGAAGGTATCTCTCTTGGTCGTCACGGTGTCGTCACCACATTAAGGTCGAGGCCGCTCCCCAACTCTCCCACTATTGACGTAGATGCCATTGCTGAGATGTTGACCGCAGCGTCGGAACGATGCGGGACTGGCTCTCGGGCTGGAGAATCATCAGGTTGCACTAGGCGATCACCGGGAGCATCATCAACGAGAGCGCAACCAAACTCACCTGACTCATAACATCTCGGTGAGTTTAAGTTGGTATTGCGATACTTGAGCGGAGAGGGAGGGATTCGAACCCCCGGTGCGCCAGGCGCACAGCGGTTTTCAAGACCGCCACATTCGGCCGCTCTGTCACCTCTCCAG
>CAJZFF010000170.1 GCA_915069725.1 uncultured Actinomyces sp. | reverse complement strand
TAGCCGGCCCGACGGCTCCTCCGCGGGGCAGGGGACGGCGGCCTCGGCGCAGCAGCCGCCCTCGGTCCCACCTCAGGTCGACCCGCAGACCGCTGGGGCCGGCTCCGTGCCGACCACGTCATCCAGGATGACGGTTCCCGGCTACCCCTCCGGACCGGCGGCGCCGGCCGAGGAGAAGGTCGACACCGGCCCCCTGCCCTCCCGTGAGACGCTGCGCCGCGAGGCCCGGGCCGCCTCCAGCCGTCGAGGCGCCGGGGACGCCGACGTGGAGCGCGCCGGCGAGCTGCTCAAGTCCGTGGCCAACATCTTCTCCCAGCGCGTCGTCGGTCAGGAGCAGCTGCGCAGGGCCCTGGTGACCGCCCTCATGTCCAGTGGTCACATCCTGCTGGAGTCCGTGCCGGGCCTGGCCAAGACCACCGCCGCCCAGACGCTGGCCTCGGCGGTCTCCGGCTCCTTCCGGCGCATCCAGTGCACGCCCGACCTCATGCCCAACGACATCGTGGGCACCCAGATCCTCAACTCCTCCACCGGCGAGATGACCACCCAGCTGGGGCCGGTCCACGCCAACATCGTCCTGCTCGACGAGATCAACCGCTCCAGCGCCAAGACCCAGTCGGCCATGCTCGAGGCCATGCAGGAGCGCCAGACCTCCATCGGCGGCGTCGTCTACCCGCTGCCCCACCCCTTCATGGTCCTGGCCACCCAGAACCCCATCGAGGAGGAGGGCACCTACGTCCTGCCTGAGGCGCAGATGGACCGCTTCCTCATGAAGGAGGTGCTCACCTACCCGCGGCCCTCGGAGGAGGCCGACGTCCTGGACCGCATCTCCAACGGGACCTTCGACCAGCCCGTGACCGGTCGGCCCATCTCCACCGACGACGTCGAGTGGCTGCAGCGGGCCGCTGAGCGGGTCTATGTCGATCCCGTCATCAAGCAGTACATCGTCGCCCTCATCAACACCTCCCGTGGCGGGGGGCCGCGGCCCGTGCCCGGCCTGGACCGGCAGGTGCGCGTGGGGGCCTCCCCCCGTGGAGGCATCGCACTCATGAAGGTGGCCCAGGCGGTCGCCCTCCAGGAGGGGCGCACCTACGTCATCCCCGACGACGTCCGCCTGCTGCGTCACGGGGTGCTGCGCCACCGGCTGGTGCTCACCTATGACGCCCTGGCCGACGGAGTCGCGCCCGAGGCGATCATCGACGCCATCTTCGCGGCCGTCCCCACGCCCTGAGCCCGGTGGGGACCAGCACAGCGATGAGCACGGAGGTACACGGCGCTCCCGGGGCGCCCGGGTCCGATTCCGGCGACGGTCGGCGCGGTACGCGGATCGAGCGTCTGCGCGCGGCTCTGAGCCTGCCGACCCTGCGCCGCGCCACGGGGCTGCTCGACGGGCGCCACAAGTCGGTGTTCGTCGGACGCGGGCAGGACTTCGACGACATGTCCTTCTACCGGCCCGGCGACGACATCTCCGACATCGACTGGAAGTCCTCGGCCCGCCTGGGGCAGCCGGTCATCAAGCGCTACCAGCGCGAGTCCATGATGCCCATGGTGCTGGCCGTGGACACGGGCCGGACCATGGCGGCGATGACCCCCTCGGGTGAGGACAAGCGCGACCTGGCCCTGGGAGTGGCGGAGGTCTTCGCCTACCTGGCCCGGATGCGGGGGGACTCGGTGGCGCTCGTGGCCGGTGACGCCGGTCGGATGATCTCGCGTCCGGCCCGTTCCGGGGCCAAGCACGTGGAGACCCTGCTGGCGCTGCTGGCGCGCACCTTCGAGGACCTCGACGCTCCCGTCGAGGGGGCGCCCGGCGTCTTCGAGCTGGCCCCCGGGGCCCCTCCCTCCAGCCTGCCGCGCCTCATGGAGCGGGTGAGCACCTGGCACCGTCGACGCAGCCTGGTCATTCTCATCACCGACACCGCCCACCCCGGCCCCGACGCCGCGACCTGGCTGCGGCGCCTGTCGATCCAGCACGAGATGATCGTCGTCCAGATCGAGGACGACGACCCGCTGCGCCCGGACGGCGGCCGCGGGCGGGACATCGACCTGCCCTTCGAGATCCCCGCCTTCCTGCGCGCGGACTCCTACCTGGCCGCTCAGGCGGCCGTGGTGCGCGAGCAGTGGCGTACCACCGTCGAGCAGGTGCTCGACGCCCGGCACCTGGAGTACGGCGTCGTCTCCTCCGAGGAGACGCTCATCGACTCCATCGCCGAGCTCCTCCAGCGCGAGCGCGCCGCCGTGGCCAGAGGGAGGCGGTGACCCATGCAGATCATGCCCCCGGTCCTCATGCCGATTTGGATGGTCATCGTCATGGTCGTCGGCCTCCTGCTGGTGACCGCTTGGCTGCTGCGGACCTTCCTGGTGACCCGCCGCGACATCTCCCAGGAGGTCGGAGACATCCCCATGGCTCCCCGTGAGCGCCGCCAGTGGGGTGAGCGTCTCAGCGAGATCTCCCAGCGCTGGGACGCCGGTGATCTGGACCTGCGCGAGCTGCACCTGGAGCTCGCGGCGCTGCTGCGCGGCTTCGCCGAGGCCCGCAGCGGGGAGGAGATCACCACCGCCACGGTCTCGGAGATCCTCGACATGGCCGCGACCGCCGGGCCGAGCTCGGTGGAGGAGCGCCGGCGCAGCGTGCGCGCGGCGGGCCGTCCCCTGGATATCAACCCGCTGGGGCACGTCGGAGAGCTGCTGGCCGTGTGGGAGCAGCCCTCCTTCGACCGTGAGCCGCAGGCCGCCGCGCAGGAGGCCCTGACCCACGCCAGGGAGGTGGTCACCCGATGGTGATGCTCTGGTTGTTCATTGTTCTCATCGTCATCGCCGTCGCGGCGATCATCGCGGTGTTCATCATCGACCGCCGCTCCGGCCTGGGCCCCTCCACCGGGGCGCCCAAGCGCTCCAGGCTGTCCTGGAGCCGGCGGGGGAGCGAGCAGGTCATCGAGCTGCCCCGCCGTCTGGCCAACTCGGCGAGCCTGTTCCAGCTGCCGGCGGTGCGCAAGCGCATCCGGGCTCAGCGCTGGCTCCACGCGCTCCTGGCGGTCCTGCTGGTCTCGGGCCTGGTGAGCGCCGCCGCCATCGCCGGTCGGCCCGTGCGGGTCACCGAGCGCTCCGACGCCCTGGCCAACCGTGACATCGTCCTATGCCTGGACGTGTCGACGTCGATGGTCAGGATCGACTCCTCGGTCCTGACGACCTTCTCCGAGATCCTGGAGGACTTCGACGGCGAGCGGGTGGGGATCGTGGCCTGGAACTCGGCCGCGCAGACCATCGTGCCGCTCACGGACGACTACGAGCTGCTGCGTGACCAGCTCAGCGAGCTGGGCGACGTGCTGGACATCGACCCGGAGAACGTCACCTACAAGCAGCAGCTCGCCTACCAGGAGGCCTTCGGCGGCACGGTGAACTCCAGCATCAACGGCTCCTCCCTGGCCGGCGACGGGCTCGCCTCCTGCGCCCAGGCCTTCGACAACCAGGGGCTGGAGCGCTCCCGCTCCATCATCCTGGCCACCGACAACCAGGTCATCGACCCCGACAACGAGCAGATCTATCCCCTGCCCGACGCCGCCAAGCTCCTGGCCGAGCGCAAGATCCGCCTGTTCTCCATCTACGGTGCCGACGAGGACCAGCCTTACCAGAACCTGCTCGACAAGACTCCTGAGGAGTCCCGCGAGGAGCTCAAGACCGTCACCGAGGAGCAGGGCAAGGGGCGCTTCTACGACGTCGAGGACTCCGGCACCGGGGGCCAGATCGTCAAGGAGCTGGAGAAGACCGAGGTCTCCGCGCTCGGGGGCCGCAAGCAGACCCGTCGCACCGACGTCCCCCAGCGGCTCGTCATCACGCTCTCACTGGTGCTTCTGGGCTACCTCGGACTGACTACCTGGAGGAGAGCATGAAGCCGGTTCCGATCATCGGGGACTTCGCGTTCATCCCGGTCACCTGGTGGATCCTCGTCCTCCTCGTGGCGGCCGCCCTGACGGGGCTGCTCATCGTGGCCCGACGTCGCCTGGTCCGTGACGATGCCGAGCCGGCCGCCCGCCGGGCCTGGTGGAGGCGCCTGGCCATCGTCGTCGTCATCGTGCTGGCGCTGGCGGGGCCGGCGATCCGCGGCAGCGAGGCCATCAGCGTCTCCAACGTGGAGATCTACATGGTGGTGGACCGCACCGGATCCATGGCCGCGGAGGACTACCAGGGCAAGGGGCCCGACGGCGTCGACCAGTCGGCCTCCACCAGGCTCGACGGTGTGCGCGCCGACATGCGGGCCGTCCGCGAGGCCTTCCCGGACTCGCGCTTCTCCATCATCGCCCTGGACAACGTGGCGGCCAGGGAGCTGCCGCTGACTCACGACACCAACGCCGTCGACGCCTGGATCGGCTCCCTCAAGCAGGAGGTCACGGGCCACGCCACCGGCTCCTCGCTGGACGTGGCGCTTCCGCTGCTGGGTCAGTCGCTGGCGCAGTCCCGCCAGTCCGAGCCCAAGGACATCCGCCTCGTCTACATCTTCTCCGACGGCGAGGCCACCGACAACGGCCGCGGCGCTCAGACGGCCGACAATGCCGGCATCTCCTGGCAGTCCCTGGCCGACGTCGTCGACGGCGGTGCGGTGCTGGGCTACGGCTCCACCGAGGGCGGGAAGATGCGCAGCTACGACGGCTCGCCGGCCACCGGCGAGCACACGCAGTCCGACTACATCACCGACGGCCAGGGCGGGCAGCCCGGGGTGTCGAAGATCGACGCCGACGAGCTCCAGAAGGTGGCCAAGGACCTAGGGCTGCCCTACTACCACCGCACCGGCGGCTCGGGTGATGACCCGACGAGCAAGTTCACCAACCTCGACATCGAGGCCGTCACCTCCGACGGGCGGGCCAAGACCAACGCCCGGGTGTACCTGACCTGGCCACTGGGACTCATCGCCTTCGGTCTGCTGCTGTGGGAGATCCTCGACCTCATGCGAGCCGACCGTCGCCTGCGTCTTCTCATGGGAAGGGGACGATGATGACGACAGGACACACCCCCGGCGAGGTCCCCGGGCAGGGGAGCAGCGGGACGCAGCCCGGTGCTGCCGACGGTGCACAGAATGCCCCGGGCGCGCCAGGGGCAGCCGGTGCCCCCTCGGAGCAGGAGGTCGACTACCTGCAGAATGCGGACCCGAAGGACGATGCCTCCTCCCCGGCCCCCGAGGACCCCAGGCGGCGCGAGGCCCGCCTCAAGCGGCGTCGTCGGCTCCTGGCGATCGGCGGGGTGCCCGCGGCCCTGGCCACCATCATCTCCCTGTGGCTCGGCTCGATCTTCCTCATCTCCCTGGCCGGAAACCGGGCCGCGGCGGCC
>CAJZFF010000169.1 GCA_915069725.1 uncultured Actinomyces sp. | reverse complement strand
GCAGGTGCGCTCACCGGTGTGGCAGGCGGCTCCGACCTGATCGACCTCGATCAGGAGGGCGTCGCCGTCGCAGTCCAGATGAACGGACTTGACGTACTGCGCGTGTCCGGACGTATCACCCTTGCGCCAGTACTCACGCCGGGACCGCGACCAGAAGGTCACTCGCCCCTCTTCCAGGGTGCGCCGAAGCGCCTCATCGTCCATCCACCCCACCATGAGGACCTCACGTGAGTCGTGCTGCTGGACGACGGCGCAGACCAGGCCGTCCGCGTTGCGCTTCAGACGCGCAGAGATCTGGGAATCGAGAGTCACAACCGCATTATGCACGCCGGGTACAGCTCAGCCCGGAGGACCGAGCAGAGGGCCGAGATAGACCCACATGCCCGGCAGGTTGCGCACGACCGCGAATACGGCCAGCGCCACTCCGAGAAGGATGCCCTCCCCACCGGTGACGAGCGGCCGTCGCAGGCCTCGGGCCGATGCGAGCAACCAGCGCGCCACCAGCGCGACGACCACCACCTCCAGGACGAGCGCAAAGGGGTTGTAACCCATGGCTGCCCCCAGGTCGCCGTGCATGAGCTCGCGAGTCGCCCGAGTGCCTCCGCACAGCGGGCACCACAGCCCTGTGGTGCGGTGAAGCGGGCAGAGGTCGGGAAGCCCCGGAGAATTACGAGGCAGAGTCAGTGCGCGCAGCACGATGAGGCCACCGGGAAGGGAGGGCAGAACCATCAGAAGGCCCAGTCCGATCCGCCTCCCGTGTCCCACACGCTCACCGGAGCGCTCGTGCTTCGTCGACGCAGTCGTGCAGCAGTTTTCAGGCATACGGTTCATTGAGACAACATCACTATAAACAGAATAAGATAGGCAGCACCGATGAAAGCGCCAATGCCGCCTGTCACCACTCCAGCTATTGACAGCCCCTTGTTCGAGGCACGCCCCTCATTGGCGGCGCGCATTCCGAGGACTCCGACGACGATCGCCGATATGCCCAAGATCAGGCCGAAAGACAAACAGTTCGCAAAGATACTCGTAATACCGAGCCCGAGCGCCCACCCGCCGAGAGCATTGGCCTCATGTCGACGTGGATCGTAAGGCACCCCCCAGTACACGCCCTGACCATATGGCGGATACGGTCCATAAGAAGGAGACGGATAGGGGTACTGCTGACTGTAGGGCTGCCCGTAGGCCTGGCCGTACGACTGCCGACCACCCCCCGGATAAGGGACCATCTGACCTCCCGGCGCTGCCGGGAAGTGGGGCGACTGACCGCCAAGGTCGTCCGCGCTGTAGTAACCGTTCTGAGTCGACGACACTCCCGACGCAGACTGAGAGGCACGATCGAAGTCGGTCGGATAAGGGGACCCAGCAGCTCCTTGACGATAAGGATCCGCCGGATAAGGATTCAAATCGCTCATTATTCCCTCCCTGGTGCGAAGCACAGCACTGAGTCTACACGAGCACTCCAATCACACCCCGGGACGAACTCACACGCCGATGGGGAGCAGACCCCATCAGTCTCAATGTTCATGCCCCACAGTCTTCACTCCGCGACGCAGGCAGCTGACGAAGCCCCTGCACAGCGGAGTGAAGACGACGAACGAGGACCTAGGACTGGAATCCGCTCGTGAGTTGCGCAGTCACACCAGTCATATAGAGCACGATATTCAGCACAGTACCAGCCAGCGACAACACAATGCCGGCAATGGACATTCCCTTATTGGTGGCACGCCCCTCGTTCGCCGCCTGAATACCCAGATACCCTACAATAATCGCGGGGATACCAGTGATGAAACCACAGCAGAAGAAACTGACAAGTCCAAGACTGAGGGACCAGATCCCCAGTGAGTTCTTCTCATCAGGACGAGGACCGAATCCGCCAGGGACATATCCTCCGGGCTGCTGATAATACTGGCCGTCGGGGTACGGGCTCATGTTGCTCATGGCATCTCTCCGTGTAAATAGGGATCGGCGATGTTCACGCTGACAGCATGTTACTGAAGCATAACAAGCATCACTCGACACGCAAATCAAGCAGCCCGACAACGCCACCCGCCAGTCCCTCATTCTACCGAACAGATAAATGAGGGCAACACTTAATCCAATAAACTTCGTGAGAATTCCAGCAACCCCAGAGAGAATGCTTCAGAAGCAGAAATTACTCGTCAACGCACCGGGTGGCCCGCGTCTCGCAGAGCATTCTTGGCCTCAGAGATGGTCGTCACTCCGTAGTGGAACACTGAGGCTGCCAGAACGCCGTCGGCACCGTGGTTGGCTGCCGTGACGAAGTCCTGTGGGCGTCCGGCGCCGCCGGAGGCGATGAGTGGCACCCGGACCTGTCGACGAACGGCGTCGATCATCTCGGTGTCGAATCCTTGAGTGACCCCGTCGGCATCCATGGAGTTCAGGAGAATCTCCCCGGCGCCGAGCTTGACTCCTCTCATCGCCCAGGCGACGGCATCGATACCGGTGGAGGTCCGTCCTCCGTGCGTGGTGACCTCGAAGCCGGAGTCCGTCGAGACGCCGGAGGGGCACCGGCGCGCATCCACGGACAGGACGAGTACCTGGTTACCGAAGCGCCGCGCCACCTCCGTCAACAGCGAGGGGGATTCGATGGCCGCGGTGTTGATACTGACTTTGTCCGCCCCCGCCTTCAGCAGCAGGTCCACGTCATCGAGTGAACGCACTCCCCCACCGACCGTCAGGGGCACGAAGATCTGCTCGGCAGTACGGCAGACCACGTCCAACATGGTGGAACGCCCCTCATGGGAGGCCGAGATATCGAGGAAGGTGATCTCATCGGCCCCCTGAGCGCAGTAGCGGGAAGCCAGCTCCACGGGGTCTCCGGCGTCCTTGAGGCCCTGGAAGTTGACTCCTTTGACGACCCGACCGTCCTTGACGTCCAGGCAGGGAATGATGCGGATGGCAACGCTCATGAATGCTCCTTGGATGTTGGGCCGGCGGAGGAGCTGGGGATGGCGCTCGACTCACCGCCCGCACGCCCCCCGGACGCTCCGGAAGTCTGAGCAGGGTCCTTGGCCAGGACGTCGATCACCACGACGACTGGTTCCTTCCCCTGCGCCTGCTCAGCGGGCAGCGAGAGGACCACCCGAGAGCCGACAGTGATGTCGACCAGGTTCTGGGAGACTCCCACCAGCGCGTTGCTCATGTCGAGCTGTTTGGGCGGCTGCTGGTGCCCGAAGGTCGATTTCTCGAGGGGTTGTCCCGAGGCCCAGCTGACCATCGTGGTACGAGCAATAAGACGATCCTGGGAACCGATCTGTGGGCCGGTGCCCTTGATGAGGATCTCCGTGGACGCCCCGGTTGGTGCAGGGAGTCCGGCGCTGCTGACGGTGATGGAGCCGTCCGGTCCTTCAGTCACGGTGGGGGTGCCTTCCGCCGGCTGCTTCGCCTCCCCCGTTGCCGTGGTGGGCAGGAGGTCGACGACGGTGATTTTCGTCGTCCTGGAGCCGTCCTCCTCCTCAGCCGGCTCGCGAAGAACGACGCGTGCGCCTTCGCGCTGGCCGGAGACCGCCGCGTTGATGTAGTCACCCACCTCAGGACCGAGCAGGCCCTGCCAGAGCTTGTACCCCGCTTCGTTACCCGTCGTGTTGCGCCCGTCGAGACCGGAGAACTGTGAGACCTGCAGGATCACAGGCGTCCCCGCGGAGACAGCGCGCCCCTGCCCGGTCTGGACGACGTCGGTCAGTACCGAGCCGGGGGCTGACAAGGAGGCGTCGCCGTTCAGCTCGACGGAGGGGGCCACCCCCGATCCGACCCGTCCGCTGACCTTCAGCAGCTGGCTGAGAGGGGCGTTGCCATCCAACACGGTCGACTGAGCCGCGGTGCTGGTGCCCGCTCCGTTCCGTCCGGAGACGAGCTTGTTAACAGCCAGCGGCACCAGGATCATGGCGAGGACGACGACACCGATCAGGCCGACCGCCAGGGGCCCGCGCGGCATACGCCCCAGCGGGCCGCCCAGGGTACGAGGACGCCGCGTCGGCTCCGGCTCCCGGGCCTCGGAGACCACCGCGTCCTGCCGGTGTCCGGACTCATGTGGGAGATCGCGTCGATCGGCTCGTGCGGCCGGCATGTACTCGCTGCGCGGATCGTGGCTGCTGCCCGGCACGTGAGGCTGCGGCTGAAGCCGGAGCTGGGGCTGCGGCTGTGGTTGCGGCACAGCGCGAGGCGCCGGTGTGCCAGTTGCGGGTCGGTCGCTGGGGGAGGAAGTATCAGCCGGGCGTGCCTGGACAGCAGGCTGGGAGGGGGCCGGCAGGTCCCCGGTCGCAGCCTCCCGCTGGGCCTGCTGAGCACGTTCGAGCGCACGGCGCTGACGCCGCGTCAGGGGCATGCCCGCTTCGGGATCCGGGGAGGGGGTAGTACTCATGTTGCGTCTTCCGTCTGCCACCTTATCAATGCCGTGAGCCTCACCGTTCACACCCCGATGGGAGGATCGGTTGTCGAACGCCCCATGCTCTCCAGGAGTGCATCGATGCGCTCGTCCACGGCACAGAAGGGATCACTCAGGGTAACAGGTGAGCAGACGCCGTCGTCGAGTCGAACACCCACCCAGTCGACACTCAGATCGCAGCGCAGGTCCTCGGCCCTGGCGACGACCGCGCCACGCAGGCGCGCACGCGTCGTCGCGGGCGGGGTGTCCACCGCCCGGCGGCAGGTCTCATCGTCGACGAATCGGCGCAGGAGACCGGCACCCTCCAGACGTTGACGCAGCCCCTGACCGGGAGAGACGTCGTGATAGGCGAGGGACAACCGGGTCACCCGAGGATCAGTCAGATCGGTGTCGTGCCGTTGGCAGTAGCGAGTCAGCAGCTGGTGCTTGACCGCCCAGTCCAGCTCCGTCGCCACGCGGTCGGGCTGCTGCAGGCGGAGGGCCTCGAGCCCCCGTTCCCACAGATCCAGTGCGGCTTTGTGGAGAGCAGTGATCTCAATGTCTTGCGCGACATGGTTGCGTAGACGTCCGAGGTGCTCGGCCTGCATCTCCAACGACGTGATGGTCCGTCCGTCGACGCGTTCCAGGAGCGCCCCTCCGCTCATGTCATGGCAGGTGTCGCGGATGGCTCTCATGGGATCGGCCAGGGCCAGGTCACTGAGGTCTCCCCCGTGCTCCAGGTAGTCCAGGAGCAGGTCCATGGCCGCCACCTTGAGCAAGGTGGATCCCTGAGCGATGTTGGAGTCCCCGACGATGACATGCATGCGCCGGTAGTGCTCGGCATCGGCATGCGGTTCGTCCCGGGTGTTGATCAGCGGCCTGGCCCGGGTCGTGGCTGAGGAGACGGCGTCCCACATCTGGCCGGCCCGC
>CAJZFF010000168.1 GCA_915069725.1 uncultured Actinomyces sp. | reverse complement strand
GAGCACCTGGCGGGGCAGGGCGCCGGCCAGTCTCCACAGGGCCCAGCTCGTGCGCAGTGCCTGCACGCAGGACTGCCCGACGACGGCCACCACCGGAATCGTCACCATCGCCGTGTAGAAGGCGACCGAGATACCGGGAACGACGAGCTCGGCCGGGTCCACTCCCGCCGCCCGCGCCGCGGCGACGACGTCGGGCCGGGTGACGGTCATGCGGTGCACCAGGCAGACGTTGACGAGCCCCGCGGCGAGGGCCAGCACCGCCACCGTCCCCGACCAGGCCCGCCACTGGGCGGCCAGGGCGCGCAGCGTGTAGCGGGTCATGCCGCAGCTCCCGTCTGATTGACGACGGCCAGCAGCTCGTCGGGGGTGGCGCCGCGGCGGTGGTCGACGATGCGGCCGTCGCGCATGATGAGTACGCTCTCCGCCAGGGCTGCGGCCCCCAGGTCGTGCGTCACAAGGATGACGGCGGCCCCGTCGTCGGCCAGGCGCCGCAGCTCGGCCAGGACGAAGGCGGCCGAGCGGGTGTCGAGGGCCCCGGTGGGCTCGTCGGCGAAGACGACCGGTGGGCGGCGGTAGAGGACCCGCCCCAGGGCGACGCGCTGCTGCTCACCACCCGAGAGCGTGGTCGCGACCGCGTCAGCGCGCGACTCCAGTCCCAGCCCGGCCAGGATCTTCCGCACCCTCACCGAATCGGGGTGCCGTCCGGCCAGGGTGTCGGAGACCGTGATGTTCTCCCGCACCGTCAGGTAGGGCACGAGGTTGTAGGCCTGGAAGACGAAGCCCACCCGGTCGCGGTAGAGCTCGGCCACCCGCGCCGCCGGGAGCCCGCCGAGGTCGCGCCCCATGAGCGAGACGCGCCCCGACGTCGCCGGCTCCAGCCCGGCCAGGCAGAGCAGCGCCGTTGACTTGCCCGAGCCGCTGGGTCCGACCAGCGCCGTCATCCGCCCCGGCATCATGGCGCAGGAGATGCCGTGCAGGATCTCGATCGGTTCCCCACCGGGGGTCGGGAAGGACTTGCGCAGATCGCGCGCCTCCACAGCGGCCGGGCCGCCTTCTCCCCCGACGCCGACGACGCCTCCCTCCCCATCCGCGCCGCCCAGGCGCCCGAGGCCCCCGGTTGTGCGTCCCCGCACTGGTTGAGCCGACCGGTCCGACTGCGTCCGTTCACGTCGAGCTGCCATGGCCCTGCGCCGTCCTCTCCCCTGTGAATCCGCCGGTATCGCGGGACGCCGTCGGACGTCCGCGGATCAACCTAGGCGGCCGCCTCGTCTCCCGGGCCCGCAGACCGCGAACTGTCCACAGATGATGACAACGCCAGGCCCATGACAATGCGGCGGGGACATTCCGCGCTGCCGGCCGCACGCATCGAGGACGTACCTTCGCACCGAGAACGTACCTTTCCCGCTCATGACGACAGTCAGACCCCAGTGATCTGTGGGAAGACGCAGTCCTCGCGGGACAAGTACCTCCTCGCCCCGAGCAGCATCCCAACCATTATCAAAGACCTACAAACATTGCTGCTTCATTAGTCTATTCAACATAAGAGAACTCTCATACTCACTTATAGTCGTTCTAGGACTGCCTCGTGACAGTTGAGGCATGAACACCTCACGCCGCATCCTCGCCCTGGCTCTGCTCATGCTCGTCCCGGTGGCGCTGGCGCTGGCCGCCGAGTTCATGGCCGTCGTCCCCGGCCCGCCCGCGCAGCCCAGCCCGGTCTACCTGATCTCTGCTGGCCAAGGGAGCTGATGCCGATGACCACCGTCCCCTCGTCTCCTCCCCCACTGGCCGCCGACCCGATCTCCGGCCCCTCGGTGCCCGCACGGCTGCGCATCGTCGCCTGGATGCTGTTCGTCGTCGCCCTGGGGCTGACCAGCATGATCGTCTCCGTGCGCTCCACCCTCATGGCGGACATCTCCCGCTCCGCCAACGCCGACGTCACCCACGAGGTCAAGGAGCTGCAGAACTTCGCCTCCACCGGCGTCGACCCGCGGACCTCCAAGCCCTTCACCTCCACCACCCGCCTCATGGAGGTCTACCGGGACGGCCAGCAGCTCACCGACCGCGAGGCCGTCATCATCTACAACCACGCCACCGGCAAGGCCACCCAGGCCTCCGGCGCCTCCGCCCCGACCCTGAACCTGACCAGCACGGACCCCCTGTTCGTGAAGATGCTGCAGTCGCCTTCGGGCGCCACCGGCTACGGCAGCGGAGAGGTTCGCTGGGCCAAGGTCGAGCTCGAGCCCGACGACCCCTCCCAGCACCTGTCCGTCATCACCATGAGCTTCACCGCCTCCCGCGTGGACCAGCTCAACGCCACGATCTGGCTCATGGTCGGCATCAGCGCGGCCGTCCTGGTCCTCACCGGCGTCGTCGGGCTGCTCGTGGCCCGCCAGATCCTGCGGCCCCTGCGCGACCTGCGCACCGCGGCCGCCTCCGTCTCCACCCAGGACCTCAACCGTCGCCTGCCCGTCAAGGGTCGCGACGACATCGCCGGTCTGACCGAGGAGTTCAACGGCATGCTGGACCGCCTCCAGGAGGCCTTCGACGGCCAGACCCAGTTCGTCCTGCGCGCCCACCAGGAGATCTCCGGCCCCCTGGCCGTCATGGACGCGCGCCTGGCCAGCCAGCCGGCTACCCGCACCGTGCGCCAGCAGCGCAACCAGATCGCCGAGCTGCAGCGGGTCCTCAACGACCTCCAGTCCCTCACCCAGGCCGAACGGCGCGACTTCGCCCACCTCACCCCCGACGTCGATGTCACCGAGCTGGCCAGCACCCTGTGCGACGACGTCGAGTCCATGGCCCCAGGCCGCTGGAGCTTCGACCTCAGGGCCCGCGGCACGGCCACACTCGACGTCGAGCGCTTGCGTCAGGCCACCGGTCACCTCGCCCGCAACGGGCTGCAGCACGGCGACGGTCCCCTCACCCTCACCGTCGCCCCCGGCACCGACAGCTACGGCCGCAGCGGACTGGAGATCTCCGTGACGGACCGGGGCCCCGGACTGTCCGATGACGACGTCGACTGGCTCTTCGAGCGCTTCACGCACGGCGAGGCCGACGGCAGGCCACGCGGCAGCGGGCTGGGTCTGGCCATCGTGCGGGCCATCGCCGACGCCCACGACGGCACCGTCTTCGCCGTCTCCGCCTCGGGCCAGGGCGCCACCGTCGGCCTGCGCATCCCGGCCGACAGTTCCTGGAACCTCTCCTCGGACCCCGATCCCGCCGTCGTCTCCTCCCCGGCCACCGTCCCCTCCTCACGCACCTCGGCGGACACGGCGCCTCGAGTGACCACCGGTGAGCCAGCGGTTGCCCACGACGACCGCGCGCATGACGCCTCGGGAGAGGAGGCCGGCTCATGACCACCGCGACTGACGCCGTCGTCTCCTTCGAGACCGATGTGCCCACCGTGCGCGAGACCCTGCCGCTCTCCTTAGCCGGGAGCGGCGAACCGACCCCGGACCGGCGTCTGCCGTGGCGGCGCATCGTCTCCGCCGCCCTCGCCGTGTGCCTGTGCGCGGCCGTGGGCGTGGCCACCTGGCGCGCCGGCGGCGCCGAGGGGAGCCTGACCGTCACCGGTGCGCTCACTCTCATCATCTTCATCGCCTCGGTGTGGGCCTGGGCCTTCACCAGCGTGGACGACACCTACATCTCCCTGGGCGCCGCCACCGCCCTGGTCCTCACCGGCGCCCTGAGCCCGGACGAGATGTTCGCCAGCCTCGGTGACGACACGATCTGGCTGCTGGTGGCGGCCTTCGTCATCGCCGTCGGGGTGAGCGCCTCGGGCCTCACCGGACGCCTGGCGGCCTGGCTGGTGACCGGCACCGACCACCCGCGCGTCCTGCTCCACCTGGTGACGGCCGCGATCGTCGCCACCGTCTTCGCGGCACCCTCCACCTCGGGGCGGGCCGCCCTACTGCTGCCGGTGTACACGGCCCTGGCCGGCGCGCTGCGCACCGGGTCGGGCGACGACGACGCCCTGGTGGCCTCCCGCAAGCGGCTCGTCCACGCCCTGTCACTCATCTTCCCCACCGTCATCCTGCTGTCCGCGGTCGGCTCCTTCCTGGGGGCGGGCGCCCACCTGGTGACCTCCCACATCGTGGCCTCGGCCGGTGGACAGGAGTTCTCCTTCGCCGGCTGGCTGCTGCTGGGCCTGCCCCTGGCGGCCCTGTCCAGCCACCTGTCCACCGAGCTCATCGTGTGGCTGTTCACCCGCAAGGAGGACATGCGCCGTCGGGTGCGCGTCGACATCGCCGACCTCGCGGAGGCCTGCCCGACCCCGCTCACCGGCCCCCTGACCCAGGCCGAGAACCGGGCCGCCCTGCTCGTCGGCACGGTCGTGGTGCTGTGGTGCACCGAGGCCCTGCACGGGATCGACCCGGCCATCGTGGCCCTCCTGGGGGTCCTGGTGACCTCGCTGCCCGGTTACGGCTCGGTGGCTCTGCGCAAGGCGCTGGCCAAGGCCCCCTGGTCGCTGCTGGTCTTCATGGCGGCCACCCTCGCCATGGGGGACGCGCTGGTGTCCACCGGCGCCGCGAAGTGGGTGGCGACCTCGGCCTTCAACGCCGTGCGGATCCACTCCCCCTGGCCCTTCATGCTGGTCGTCGTAGCGCTCTCGACGGCGTCGCACCTGGTCATCCAGTCGCGTTCGGCCCGCTCGGCCGTCCTCATCCCGATCGTCGTGGCCCTGTCCCCGGCGGTGGGCGTCAGCCCGGCCGCGGCGGCCTTCGCCTCGACCGCCGCCGCGGGCTTCTGCCACACGCTGCCGTCCTCGGCCAAGCCCGTGGCCATGTTCTCCGACATCGAGGGCGTGGAGACCTTCTCCCCCGACGATCTGCGGCGCCTGTCGCTGTTCCTCGGGCCCCTCATGGTGGTCCTGGTCATGGCGTGCAGCGCCTGGCTGTGGCCGCTGCTGGGCCTGAGCTGGTGAGGCCGGGACACCCGCGCCCGTACCCGCCCCATCCCCTGAGAACCCCGTACACATTGCAACCCTGGAGGAAAGTCATGCCCACATCCGTTCCCACCCGCATCCTTGTCGCTCCTTCCGGTTTCAAGGAGAGCCTGTCGCCCGAGGGGGTGTGCCAGGCGGTGGCCGCCGGGGTGCGCCGTCTCCTGCCCGGCGCCGTCGTCGTCGAGCTGCCCTTAGTCGACGGCGGAGAGGGCTCGGCGGCCACGATGGCCCGGGCCACCGGCGGCGACCTCGTCACCACCCGCGTCACCGGCCCCGTCGGTGAGCCGGTCGACTCCTACCTGGCCCGGCTGGGCGGATCGGCCCAGGGGACCTGGCTGGTGGAGATGGCCGCGGCGGCCGGCCTGCGCCTGGTGCCCGCCGGGA
>CAJZFF010000167.1 GCA_915069725.1 uncultured Actinomyces sp. | reverse complement strand
CCCCCAGCCACAGGCCGCTGCGGCGGCCCGCGCCACGCTGGGACGTCGACCTCGCCCCACGCGCCGGCTCCTCCTCCACCCAGGGTGGTCGGCCTCCCGCGGTGTCGATCGCGTGCGCCTCCGATCCGGCCTCCGCCGCCGGCGGCTCCTGACCCTGACGGTCCTTCCCCCGGCGGGCTGACTGGACCGACTGCACGGTCCGGGCCGGCGAGTCCTGCGGGGAGGGGGACGCCTCCTCCGGCGCGGGATTGCGCAGGGGCCGGGGCGCCCCGGCCAGGCTCATCCCCAGGGCCAGCATCATGAGCGGCACGGCGACGCGCCCGAGCATCTCCAGCCCCTGGGCCGGATAGCCACCACCCCACTCCTTGAGGTCCACTCCACCCAGGTTCGCCGCGGTCCCGGCCACGACTCCCCACAGGAGCGGGTTGCGCAGCGGGACGGTCAGGGTCGCCAGGCGGGACGGGTTGCCGCGGCGGGTGACGGCGTCGAGCACGGTGAAGGTGGCCGGGGTGAGCACGAGGAGCTGGAGCAGGAGGATCGGGGCGATGGCGGCCGCATCCCCCAGGACGAGGACGGCCACCGGGATCCCCAGGTTCGCGGCGTTGACGTAGCCGGAGGCGAGCGCGCCGATGGTGGCCTCGGCGGTGGGGCGGCGCAGTACGAGGCGGTGGAGGCACCAGGCCGAGACGATGGCCGCGAGCTCGGCGACCACGGCCACCGCGGTGGAGCGGGAGAGGACCGCCGTGAGGTCGGCGCGGCTCAGCGTGGTCACGAGCAGGGCCGGGGTGGCGGCGAAGAAGCAGACGCGGGTGAGGACCCCGTCGGCGTCAGCGGGCACGGCGCGGGTGCGCACCAGCAGCCAGCCGACGGCGATGACCGCGCCGAAGACTGCCAGCCCAGCCACCACGTCGGCCATGGTCTCCCCCTCTCATAGGCCCCGCCGCACCGAGTTCGTAGGGTAGCCCGCGCGGTCGCACCCTTGAACCCTCGAACGCGCGACCTACGGTACGACCTCGCAGGCAGGGCTGCGGAGGGGACCCGACAACGACGCCGGGCAGCACGACCACGTGGCCAGAGGGCTGAGCGGCGCCCCTCAGACGACCGGCTCGAGGTCCACCCAGGTGCCGACGTGGTCGGAGATGATGAAGGAGGTCGTGCCCCACTCCACGGCGCGCAGGAGCGGGCTCCCGCCGGCCGCGACGGCCTCATCGGTCAGGGGCAGGCCGTCGGGGCCGGTGGGCCACAGGTCGGTCAGCACGTGGTCGATGCGGCGCTTGGGGTCAGCTGCCGGGAAGGTGAGCCCCTCCCCCACGGTCCGCCCGAGCCCCAGGACGTCGACCTGCTCGGCGGAGAGGTTGTAGTCGCCCACGAGCAGGTGCGGCCCGGGCAGCCCGGCGAGCGCCCCCCAGGCGGCGGCGAGCTGGCGCGCCGCCATGGACTCGCGGGTCGCCAGGTGGGTGGAGGCGACCGACAGCTGGCGGATCGGCCCACCGGCGCCTTCGGGCACCTCGAGGGTGGCGGCCACCATGATGCGCTGGGAGGCGGTGGACACGTGGTAGGAGCGCGGGTCCCAGGCCGGCTCGCCGCGCTTCTCCACACTGGAGGCCCCGCGCCCCAGGCGCTTGACGTGCCAGCCGGAGACCGGGAAGCGGGAGAGGAGGGCGTTGCCGTAGCCGATCGGCCCGGCCCCGACGGCGGCGCGCAGCAGCCCCAGGACGTCATCGGTCGGCGAGCTCAGCGCGGTGCGCAGGGGCCGACGGCGCAGCCCCACCACCGGCCCGGCGTAGCTGGCGGAGAAGCGGCAGGTCGGCATGCCCAGCTCTTCGGCCAGGAAGGCCGCCTGGTGGAGGCGACCGGAGCGGGCCTGGCCCAGGTCGACCTCCTGGAGGGCGATGATGTCGGGGGCCAGCTCGGCGATCTGCTCGGCCGTGGCCCGCATGACGGCGCGGGCGGTGGCGGGGTCGGAGATGTCAGCGCCAGCCAGCGAGCCGGTGGAGGCGCTGCCGTCACCGGCCCCGGCGCCGGGCAGGCCGTGCTGGAGGTTGAGGCTCAGGACCCGGATCATGCTTGCTCCTCCTCGAAGGTCAGGCTCACGGAGTTCATACAGTAGCGCTGGCCGGTGGGGGTCTGGGGGGCGTCGTCGAAGACGTGTCCCAGGTGGCTGTCGCAGGTGGCGCAGCGAACCTCGGTGCGCACCATGCCGTGGGAGGTGTCGGTGCTCAGGGTGACCGCCTCGGACTCGGAGGGGTCGTAGAAGGAGGGCCAGCCGCAGTGGGAGTCGAACTTGGTGGTGGAGCGGAACAGCTCGGCGCCGCAGCCGCGGCAGCGGTAGACGCCCTCGCGGTGCTCGTCGAGCAGGGCCCCGGTGAAGGGGCGCTCGGTGCCGGCCTCGCGCAGCACGTGGTACTCCATGGGGCTCAGGGCGGCGCGCCACTGGGCGTCGGTGCGCGCCGCGGCCTCCAGGTCAAGGGCCGGGCCATCGACGGCCGGGCCAGAGGGCTCGGAGGTGGGCGTCACGGAGGGGTCGCTGCTGGCATTCGTACTCATGGGTTCATCGTCACCCGCCCGACGGCGCGGGGCGAGATGCGTTCACGCAGCGAAAACTCACCCATCCGCCGGGGCGTCGGCCACGTACCGGCCCGGCTCACCTGGGTCCCAGTCCCCCGCGCCGGGCGCGGTGCAGCAGGGAGCGGCCCATGGCCCGCCCCAGGGTGACGGCCCGCCGGGCCCCCAGCCCGTGGGCGGCGCTCTCCCCCTCGGCCTCCGTGGTCGCGGCGGTATCGCTTCCGTGGTCTGGAGCGGTCGTGGTGGCGCCGGAGGGGCCGGCCTTCTGCTTGGCAACGATCTGCTCGGCGGCGCGGGCCACCTCCTCGGGGCCGAGGTCCTGGGTGACCTCGACCTGCTCGACCTCCACCCGCGTGCGCGGCAGGGCGTAGGGGGCCTCGTGCTGCAGCCAGGCGACCAGCTCCTCGCGCACGTAGGACTTGAGAGCGCCAACGTCGCCGGGATCGGCCCCGGTGAGCACCACGCGCACGGTGACGTAACCGCTGACGGCGTCAGAGACCTCGAGGGAGGCCTGGCGCCCGTCCCACACCGACGAGGCGGCCACGAGGCGGGCCAGCTCGGCGCGCAGTGAGGCGATGGGCACGCGCCAGTCCAGGTCGAGGGTGAAGTAGCCGGTGGCCTGGGAACCCCCACGCGTCCAGTTGGCGAAGGGGTTCTCGGTGAAGTGGGTCGAGGGCAGGATGAGGCGCCGGTCGTCCCAGGTGCGCATGACCACGTAGGTCAGGGTGATCTCCTCGATGGTGCCCTGCTCATCGTCGACGACGACGATGTCGTCCACGCGGATGGCGTCGGTGGTGGCCAGCTGGAGGCCGGCGAAGACGTTGCCGAGCATGGAGCGAGCGGCCATACCGGCGATGACGGAGGCCAGACCGGCCGAGGCGAGCAGGGAGCCCATGGCCAGCTGGACGCTGGGGAAGGTCATGATGGCGCTGACCAGCCCGGCGATGACAATGATGACCTGGGCGACGCGCCGCAGGATCTGGCTCTGGGTGGTCACCCGGTTGGCGCGCCCCTGGTCCCCGCCGGCCTGCGCCCCCTTGACGACGGTGGACTCGATGGCCTTGGCGAAGGCGACGACGAGCCAGGTCACCGAGACGATGAGGGCGATGGTGACCCCGCGTTCGATGACCACCATCGTCGTGGAGTCGCTCTTGGTGCTGCGCAGCCCGGTCAGGGCGAGCTGGGAGCCCAGGAAGGCGCCGGTCATGGCGCCGACGGCGACGATCGGCCGGCGTCCGAAGTCCACGATCTCGTGGTACAGGAGGCGCCGCCGACCCATGAACGTCAGGATCGCCACCACCACAAAGGCGATGACGAGGCCGATGACGACCCCCACGCCGGCCTGCCAGGCGATGGTGACCAGGTCGTTGGTCGTCTTGGTCACCGCCTTGACAGTCTCGTCGACATTGACCTCGGGCACACCCGTGGGAGTGGGCGTGGTCGAGGCACTCGCACTGGGATCTGCGCTGGGGGTCAAGGGAGGGGTGGTGGCTGCGACGAGCATGACGCCACCTTAAGCAGGCCGGCTGTGCCTGGGCTGTGACGTATGGCCGCCAGCGGGAGCCACTCCCCTCCCAACACCCGTTTGACGTACTACGCGTGCCGTAGTACGTTAGATGCACACAAGGACCTCAGGGCCCGCCCCCACGAACCAAGGAAGGAGGGTTCACATGATTAGCGCAGACGCCATTCGCGGCTACATCGACCTCATCGTCCTGTCCCTGCTCAAGCGACAGCCGTCCTACGCCTACGATCTGGCCAAGACCATCACCGAGGTCTCCGACGGCGAGTACACCATCAAGCAGACCACGCTCTACACAGCCCTCAAGCGCCTGGAGTCCACCGGCCTGGCGGCCTCCTACTCGGGAGTGTCCGACTCCGGCAAGTCCCGCACCTACTACCGCCTCACCTCCGAAGGCACCACCCACCTGACCGCCAAGGTCGCCGAGTGGGAGGACACCAAGACCCTCGTCGACCGCTTCGCGAAAGGAGCCCACTGATGGACACCATCGAGACCTTCCTCGACAACATGTTCGCCCCCTACCCCGCCACACCTCGCCTGATCGAGGCCCGCTCCGAGCTGCGCGCCATGATGGAGGACGCCTACAACGACGCCATCGCCCAGGGCAAGACCCACAATGAGGCGGTCGGGCAGGTCATCACCGACTTCGGCAACCTTCACGAGCTGGCCCCGGTCCTGGGCATCGCTCAGGACATCCAGCCCGGCGGCGCTCCGCAGGTGGCCCCCGCCGGCGCCCCGACGACATTCGCCCCCAATCGTCCCACCACCCCCGCCCCTGTCGGCCAGCCGTCCTCCTGGGACGGCAATCAGGACGACGACCCCTTCACCAACCTCGTAGCCAGCATCTACTGGCCGGCCGCAGTGGTCATCTACCTGCTGTGGAGCTTCATCTTCGACGCCTGGGGCATCTCCTGGATCATCTGGCCGGTCGGGGGAGTTCTCTTCGGCGCCATCCACACCGTCGTCGATACACTTGAGACACGCAGGAGAAAGCGCTCCCGCTGATTGCGCTGCCGCACAAGCGAAAGGGACATGCGAATGGCTAAAGAAACCTACCGATCAAACACCCAACGCACTAAGAGGACGATCAATTTCATCACAGCCGTTTACTGGCCGCTCCTCGCCTTCGCATACAGCATCTGGGGGTTGATCGCAGATAACTGGAACGATCCCTTGATCGTATTCTATGTGGGCACACCTCTCTACGTACTCGCCGTCGTCGTGATCGGCGCTGCGAAGAAGACTCTGCGCGAGGAGTGAGCCCGCGC
>CAJZFF010000166.1 GCA_915069725.1 uncultured Actinomyces sp. | reverse complement strand
GCGGCCGCGGCGACGTCGTCGAGCGGGGGCGGCGCGAGCGCCTCCGGCAGCGCCGCCCCCTCCATCCCGGCAGGCCACCAGGCGATCACCGCACCGACCTCCGGCCTCACCTTCGCGATCCCCGAGGACTGGGAGGACCTCAACGCTCTTCCCGAGGCCCAGAAGGCGCTGCTCGCCCGGGCCCAGGGGGTGGACCCCTCCACCCTCACCCAGCGCCTGAGCAGCACCGACGCCTTCTACGGCCGGTTCTCGCAGAGCGGTGGCCTGTCCTTCAACAGCGTCGCGGTCGCCAAGGAGGCCGAGACCTCCTCCACACCCCCGTCCCAGGCGAGCCTGGACGAGATCATCACCCGGCAAGGAGGCACGCCGACGGGCTACTCCACCAAGCCGTCCACCTACGGGCAGGCCGCCGTCGACACCTCCACTGCGCAGGTTCAGGGCACCCAGACGGCCGGTGCAGTCATCGCCGTTCCGACGTCGTCGGGCACCTACGTGCGCATCGCCGTGACAGCCGGCAGCGCCGAGGAGGTCGACACCATCGTGTCCACCATCCTCACGACGGCCCACTGACGGACAGAGGCGACAGCGGGCCTGTCACAGCCCAGTGGCGCGAGCCCTCCTTCAGTCCACGATGGGGAAGCATCCCCATCGTGCGTTCCCACCAGAATGTGATGCCCTAGGGATCACACTCGCACTCACACACTGGAGCATCATGAAACCCGTACGCACCGCTGCGACCCTGCTGGCCGGCCTCGCCCTGACAGCCGCCCCCATTCTGACCGCCTGCTCTCAGAGCACTGAGGGCTCCGACTCCTCCAAGTCAGCCGCCTCCGACAGCTCAGCAGAATCAGACAAGGGCGACAACAAGGACAGCAAGAAGGACGCCGAGGCGGACAAGACCGACAAGGGTGACGACAAGGCCTCCGCCAGCGCCAGCGCCACGCAGAGCGACCTGCCCAAGGCGACACCCGCGGGGTACCAGGAGGTCACCGCCCCCACCGTCGGCATCACCTTCGCGGTGCCCGAGGGCTGGCAGGCCACCCCCCTCGACGCTACATCCGACGTCTACTACAAGGCCCCCGACGACGGCTTCACTCCTTACCTCGGCAACGCCAACGTCTCCAAGACCACCATTCCCGCCACCAAGCCCTTGACCGAGGCCGAGCTGAGCCCTGCCCTCACCTCGATCCCCGGTGCGACCTCGACCGGCTACTCCACCGAGCAGACCGCCAATGGCGAGGCGGCCGTGCTCAACTACACCGCGAACATCGGGGGCCAGACGATCAACGGCGCCCTCATCGCAACCCCCACCAAGGAGAAGGGGAAGTACGCCATCATCTCCGTCAACGCCGGTTCCAGCGGTCAGTCCATCGATGAGCTGAAGACAACCATCCTCGAGACGATCCACTGAGCACCGCGCGTGTCACTCCGGCCGGGGGCACTCCACGCAGCCGGGGACTTTCTCTTGCGGCCGGGGGCATTCGACGCCGTCGGGGACAGCAATCCCGTCCCCGCACGCGCAGGATGTCCCCGGCGGGAAGTTCCTGTACCCAACCACGCAGCATGTCCCCCAGCCGTGGGGAGCACGTAGGCTCGACGTCGATGACCACACCGCTCCGCCGCAACCCTCGCCCCGACGGGTCCTCCACGCGCGTCGACGAGGCCACCGTGGCTGCCCGGCGCGACGAGCTCCTGGCCAAGGCGGCCACGCTGCCGGGTGCCTGGGCGGGGCACAAGCCCGAGTGGGACATCCCTGTCGCCTCGGTGGGCCCCCGCCTCTTCCTGCTGCTCATACCCCACACCGACGGCCGCCTCCTGGCCAACGTCAAGCTCGACCCTGAGGACGTCGTCGCCGTGCGGGCCGCTTTCGAGTGGGTGGAGCCGGGCTTCCACCAGTCCAAGCGGCACTGGGTGAGCATCGACCTCACCAGCCCCAACTACCAAGCGGACGAGGCCACCGCCATGGTCGAGGACTCCTACCGGCTCGTCCTGTCCCTCCTGACCCGCCGCGTGCGCGAGGCCGTCCTGCTGGCCGACGCCGCGGGCTCCCCCGCCCGCCCCACCTGGCAGTGGTGAAGCCCGGCACCGCTGACACCACCCAGAACAGCCGGGGACATTGCGCGCGTAGGGGTGCGGATACTTCCCTACGGGGGCGTCCTGCGCGTGCGGGGACAGGATTCCGGTCCCCGACGGCGTCGAATGCCCCCGGCTGAGAGGAAAAGTCCCCGGCCGCGTCACGTGTCCCCGGCCAGGAGGGCGCCTCCTCCCCCGCAACCCCCGGCGGCCGAGCCGCCCTCAGATGACGCGGGTGCGCAAACCTGGCACTATTCAGGCGAGGCCGTCGTCATCCGACGTCTGGCCACCCGACGGAAGGAGACACAGATGGGACTTGATGACCTGGCGAAGAAGGCCGGTGACGCTCTCAGCTCCGACAAGGCCGAGGCGATCAGCGACAAGGCGCTGGACGCCGCAGCCGGCGCTGCCAAGAAGGCGACCGGCGGCAAGTACGACGACAAGATCGACGCCGCCCGCGACGCCGTCGACGGCAAGCTCGGCACGGAGTGACCCTGCTGAGAGCCTGCCTACCCACAGGCACCGCGGTCTTCTGATCGCAGGAGTGAGGGCCCCGCACAGCTCAGTGCGGGGCCCTCACGCGATCCCGGCTCCTCTGGGCTCCCCCTCACCCCGTGAGGTCACCGGCCGCCACAGTCCGGTGCCGCCACCGCGGGGCCCAGCCGTCTCCCACCGGGACGTCTCATCGGCCTCCCCTCGGGCCGGCGGGGCCGCCTACTGCGCGTTGAGCGCGGCGGTCGGAGGAGTGCGGGAGGCCCGAACGGCCGGGTAGACGCCGGCCAGGGCACCGATGGCGATGGTGACTCCCAGCCCGCCGACGACGGCGATCACCGGCAGGGTGAAGGGCCAACCGTTGGCGGCCGACATCCCGGCGGTCACCCCGATCCCGATGACGCAGCCCAGGGCACCGCCCAGGGAGGCCAGCAGCAGCGCCTCGGTCATGAACTGCACGAGGATGTGTCCGCGCATCGCCCCCAGGGACCGCCTCAGTCCGATCTCCCGACGGCGCTCGAGCACCGAGATGATCATCGTGTTGGCCACCCCGATGCCGCCGACGAGCAGGGCGATCGAGCCCACGCCCAGCAGCAGACCGGTGAAGGCCTTGTCGGCCGCGTTCTTGGCCTCCAGCGCGTCCGAGGGGCGCGAGACCTTGACCTCATTGGGGGCCTGCGGCGAGATCGACGGCGCCAGCAGCTTGCGCACCGTGGGGACAGCGGCGTCCTGGCTGCGCGTGTAGACCGTCGTCGGCTTGGCGTCGTGCCCCAGCAGATCGCTGGCCACGCCCTGACCGATGAGGGCGGCGTTGTTGAGCTCGGGAGCCAGCACCACCGGCTTGAGGATGCCGACCACGGTGAACCAGTTCCCGCCGATCCACACCTTGGTTCCCGGTGAGACGACGCCGAGGCGCTGGGCCGCCGTCTGCCCCAGGACCGTGGCCGGGTACTTGCTGGTGGCCTCGTTGAGCCAGGTGCCCTTGTCCACCTGTCCGGCCACGACGTCGAGCAGCGACTTGTCCGCGGCCAGGGTGGTGATGCCGCCGGAGGCGTTCTTGTCGATGAGCGGAGTGCGGTAGACCAGCGAGTTCTTGACCAGCCCGGTGCTCGAGGCGCTCTGGACGTTGTCGATGAGGCGGACCTTGCCGACGCTGTCCTGCGGCAGGGAGGAGGAGTTGCCGAACAGGTCCTGGCCGGCGGTGGCCGTCAGCAGGTTGGTCCCCAGGGAGTCGAGCTGGGCGGAGAGCTGGGCGCGGCTGGAGGCCGAGATGCCCACCACCGAGATCATGGCGGCGATGCCGATGGCGATGGGCAGGTCGAAGCGGCCGGATTCCTTGGGCAGGTCGGCCGGCGCCAGGTTGACGGTGATGCGGCGGTTGGGAAACTCGATACCGCTTTGCAGCAGGGCGGCGCGCACCCGTTCACGGCTTTCGCGCACCGAGGTCTCGGGCAGGCCCACGATGCTGAAGGCGGGCAGGCCGTTGGCCAGATGCACCTCGACGGAAACCGGAGGTGCCGACAGGCCCAGCAGGGCCCGCGCATGGACCACCGCCAGGGTGTTCATCAGGCGTTCGGCTGGCCGCCGTCCCGTTTGTCGGCCTGCTGGGCCAGGCGGGCTTCCAGGGCATCCACCCGGGCCTGCAGCGACTGCAGCAGGGCGGCCTGGATGTCGAATTCCTCGCGGCTGACCAGTTCCAGCTTGTTGAAGGTCTGGCCCATCAACGCCTTGATGTTGCGTTCGATGTCGGCGGCGGGGCTGGCCTTGATCAGGTCCATGACCTTCTGCTGAAAGTCCTGGAAGAAAGCCTGTTTTTCCATGAGATGGGAACTCCTGTCGATAGGAAAGAATGTGAGGAGGGTTCAAGGCCTCCGATGGTACGCAATCCGCGTCCGATCATCACGATTCCTGTCCGAAAGGCTTAGGCCGGAAGCTGGAATCAGGAATTCATGATGCAGAATGCATTCAAGGATGGACGGGCAGGCCGGGCAGGATGCCAAAACGGCGGACACGCTCTAGAATGGGCCGATTGACCGGCATCCGGCCGGCCTGTCCCTTTTCGGGTGGCGCATGGACATTCTTTTCATCCTCGATCCCTTCGATTCCCTCAAGCCCAAGAAAGAGACCAGCATCGCCATGATGCGGGCTGCCGTGGCGCGTGGCCACCGGGTCTTCGGCTGCCTGCAGGGTGACATCAGTCTGGATCAGGGCAAGGTCACGGCCCGGGTGACGCCGCTGGAGCTGACCGGCGAACTTTCCCCCTGGTACAAGGCCGGCGAGGTGCGCACCGAGCCGCTGTCGGCTTTCGACGCCGTGCTGATGCGCAAGGATCCGCCCTTCGACATGGAATATGTCTATTCCACCTACATGCTGGAGCGGGCGGTCGAGCAGGGGGCACGGGTCTACAACAATCCGGCTGCCATCCGCGACCATAATGAGAAATTCTCCATTACGGCCTACCCGCAGCTGACCACCGACGTGATGGTCACGCGCGATCCGGCCCGGCTGCGCGAGTTCGTCGCCCGCCATGGCGAGGCGGTGCTGAAGCTGCTGGACGGCATGGGCGGGGCGTCCATCTTCCGGGCGCGTCAGGATGATCCCAACCTGTCGGTCATTCTGGAGACGATGAACCGCTTCGGCACCCGCACCGTGATGGCGCAGCGCTACCTGCCGGCCATCGCGCAGGGCGACAAGCGCATTCTGCTCATCGACGGTGAAGTGGTACCGCATGCGCTGGCGCGCATTCCGCAGGCTGGCGAGGCCCGGGGCAACATGGCGGCCGGGGGCAAGCCGGTGG
>CAJZFF010000165.1 GCA_915069725.1 uncultured Actinomyces sp. | reverse complement strand
TGAAGGAGACCAAGCAGATCGAGCCGCTGGTGAAGTCGGCGACCTCCCTGTTCGCCGGCTCCAAGCCCGCGGCCGCCTTCGTCATGCTGCTCGTGGGCCTCATCGTGACGATGGGGATCGGCTCATCCTTCTCCACCCTGCCGATCATCTCGGCGATCTACGTGCCGCTGTGCGTCTCCCTGGGCTTCTCCCCGGTCGCCACGGTCTCCCTCATCGGGACCGCCGGGGCCCTGGGGGATGCCGGCTCACCGGCGTCGGACTCCACGCTGGGGCCCACGGCCGGCCTCAACGCCGACGGGCAGCACGACCACATGCGCGACTCGGTCATCCCGACCTTCCTGCACTTCAACATCCCCCTGCTCATCGCCGGGTGGATCGCCGCCATGGTGCTCTGACGGCCACCGGCACCCCGGAAGTCGCACCGCCTGGCGCGCCACCGCGGTACGGTGATGGCCTCATGTCGCTCACGAGCAGGAGGCCTTCATGCGTATCGGGTTCATCGGCGCCGGCAACATGGTCAGCGCCATTGTGCGAGGGGCTGTGGCTGCGGGAACACCGGCCGGGCACCTGCTGCTGACCAGTAAGCACGGCTCTGCCGAGCGCCTGGCAGGGCAGGTCGGGGCCGTCCACGTGCCCGACGCCGCCGAGCTGGTCTCACGCAGCGACGTCCTCATCGTGGGCCTCAAGCCCCACGTCATCCCCGATGTCCTGCCCCGGCTGTCGGAGGCCATCGCCGCCAGCCGCCCCCTGGTGGTCTCCATCGCGGCCGGCGTGCCCGTGGAGCGCCTGGAGTCGATGCTGCCGGGCGGTACCCGGGTGGTGCGCACCATGCCGAACATGGCCGCCTCTGTGGGTGAGTCGATGACGGCGCTGACACCGGGCAGCAGTGCGAGCACCCAGGACCTGGAGACGGTGCGCACCCTCATGGAGACCATCGGTCGCACCGCGATCCTGGAGGAGAAGGACTTCTCCTCCTTCATCGGCCTGGCGGGCTCCTCCCCCGCCCTGGTGTGCGCCTTCATCGACGCCCTGGCGCGCGCCGGCGTCATGGGCGGCATCCCCAAGGCCCAGGCCGTCCAGATCGTGGCGCAGGCGGTGCTGGGGACCGCCCGCACCGTGCAGACCGAGGCTCAGCGCACCGCCGAGGGAGGTCACGGCCGTACCCCGGCCGACCTCATTGACGCGGTCTGCTCCCCCGGCGGGACAACAGTGGCGGGCATGGTGGCCCTGGAGCGGGCCGGTTTCTCCGACGCCGTCGTGCGCGCCTTCGAGGCCATCACCGAGAGGGACCGCGAGCTGGGCGCCTGATCGCAGCCCCGGGCCCAAGGTCCCATATCCCACCTATCCGCTGTCGCACGCCACCACCGGTGCCGAGTGCGGCAGCACGATCTTTTTCCGCGTCCTGACGGGTTAAAGTTCACCCCAGCACCCCTGCCGTGACTCGAAGCACAGATCATTCCTGCTTGTCGCCAGGTAAAAGCATGGTTAATGTTTCGGCCATGACCTTCTCTCACGCAGCACTCTTCAGCGGTACCTATCCCGCTGATCTTCTGCGTGCCCATGCGGTCATGTGTTGTCGGGCCTGACCAGCGCCTGACACCACGGGGACTTCACCCCCGCAACGAGGTATCCGGCGCAATGAAGCGTCCGGAAGGCCCCGTTGAGACGGCTGACGCCAACCGAACGGCTCTGCAGGCTCTGCACGCAGCTGCACACCAGGCCGACCCCGGACGCTCCTCATACGCCAATGACACGCCACCGTCATGGAGGAGCAATGACCACCACCGTCACGCCACCCGCCCGCACCCTGCGCCCGCCGCGCAAGGCCCGCTCCAACGGCCAGTGGGCCCTCGACGGGCGCAAGCCGCTCAATGACAACGAGGCCTTCAAGCAGGACGGGGACCCGCTGGCGGTGCGCGACCGGATCATGCACATCTACGGCCCCGGCGGCTACGAGACCATCGCACCCGACGACCTCAACGGCCGTTTCCGCTGGTGGGGTCTGTACACCCAGCGCAAGCAGGGGATCGACGGCGGCCGCACCGCCCAGCTGGACGCCTCCGAGCTCTCCGACCGCTACTTCATGCAGCGGGTGCGCTTGGACGGTGGGAGCCTGAGCCGCGAGCAGCTGCGGGTGCTCGGCTCGGTCTCCAACGACTTCGCCCGCGGCACCGCCGACATCACCGACCGGCAGAACATCCAGCTCCACTGGGTCGAGATCGACAATGTCCCAGAGCTGTGGCGGCGCCTGGAGTCGGTGGGGCTGACCACGGTCGAGGGCTGCGGGGACACGCCTCGGGGGTTCCTGGTCTCCCCGGTGGCCGGCATCGCCAAGGACGAGGTCATCGATCCGACCCCGCTGGCCCGTGCCATCAAGGACACCTACCTGGGTGACCCCGAGCTGGCCAATCTGCCCCGCAAGTTCAAGACGGCCATCACCGGCTCCCCCAGCCTCGACATCCTCCACGAGATCAACGACGTCTCCTTCGTGGGCGTCAACCACCCCGAGCTCGGTCCCGGCTATGACCTGTGGGTGGCCGGGGCCCTGTCCACCGCCCCGCGTCTGGGCCAGCGGCTGGGAGCCTTCGTCACGCCTGAGGACGTTCTCGACGTCTGGTACGGCGTCATCCGCATCTTCCGCGACTACGGCTACCGTCGCCTGCGCAACAAGGCCCGGTTGAAGTTCCTCATGGTCGAGTGGGGGCCGGAGAAGTTCCGCCAGGTCCTCCAGGACGACTACCTGGGGCGCGCCCTGCCTGACGGGCCGGCCCCTGAGGAGCCGAGCGGGGACTCCGACCACATCGGCGTCCACGAGCAGAAGGACGGCCGCTTCTGGGTGGGGGCCAAGCCGCCCGTCGGCCGGTTGAGCGGGGACGTCCTGCTGGGCCTGGCCGACCTGGCCGAGCGGGTCGACTCCAACCGGGCGCGCACCACCCCGTTGCAGAACCTGCTGCTCCTGGACGTGCCTGCCGAGAAGGTCGACGACGCCGTCGCCGGCCTGCGCGAGCTGGGGCTCGATCCCGATCCGGGCGCCTTCACCCGCTCGACCCTGGCCTGCACCGGGCTGGAGTTCTGCAAGTTCGCGATCGTGGAGACCAAGAAGCTGGCGGCGCGCGTATCGGCCGAGCTCGACGCGCGTCTGGCGGACACCGACCTCGAGCGGCGCATCACCCTGACCGTCAACGGCTGCCCGAACTCCTGCGCCCGCATCCAGATCGCGGACATCGGCCTCAAGGGCCAGATCATCACGGTCGACGGCGAGCAGATGCCCGGCTTCCAGGTGCACCTGGGCGGCGGCCTGGCCACCGACGGACGCACCGAGGCCGGTCTGGGCCGCACGGTCAGGGGCCTCAAGGTCCCCGCCTCCGGCTTGACCGACTACGTCGAGCGCCTGGTGCGCCGCTACCTGGACCAGCGCCTCCCCGAGGAGAGCTTCGCCCAGTGGGCGCACCGAGCCGATGAGGAGGCCCTGCAATGAGCGCCGTAACCGCTGAGGGCACCCAGGTGCCCCTGGGCCCGCCACACCACGCTCCTACCGCATCGAAGTCACAGGGCACAGGCCGGGCTCCGCTGCGACCCAAGGAGGAGCTGCGCGCCCTGGCCGAGGTCGGCGCGCACGAGCTCGGTGACAACGCCCCTGCCCTCGACGTCGTCCAGTGGGCGGCCCAGAACTTCCCCAGCACGCTCGC
The DNA here is from genome assembly GCA_915069725.1 of uncultured Actinomyces sp. GTDB lineage: Bacteria > Actinomycetota > Actinomycetes > Actinomycetales > Actinomycetaceae > Actinomyces. Next base: position 1,673 of record CAJZFF010000165.1, on the reverse strand, counting down.
CGTGGCCTGCTCCATGGCCGACGCCGTCCTGCCGCACGTGGTCTCCCGGGTCCTGCCCGGCGTCGACGTCCTCTTCCTGGACACCGGGTACCACTTCGCGGAGACCGTGGGCACCCGCGACGCCGTGGCCGCCACCATGGACGTCACCGTCGTCGACGTGACTCCCGAGCTGAGCCTGGCCGAGCAGGACGAGCGCTACGGGCCGGATCTGTGGTCACGGGACCCGGCCGCCTGCTGCCGTCTGCGCAAGGTCGAGCCGCTGGCCCGGGCCCTGAGCGGCTACGAGGCCTGGGCCACCGGGGTGCGCCGCGAGGACGCCCCCACCCGCACCCGCACGCCGCTGATCGGATGGGACGCCACCCACGAGATCGTCAAGATCAACCCCCTGGCCGCCTGGAGCATGGAGGAGCTGACCGGCTACGCCGACCAGCACGGCGTGCTCATCAACCCCCTCCTGTACGACGGCTACCCCTCGATCGGCTGCGCCCCGTGCACGGCGCGAGTCAAACCCGGAGACGACCCCCGTTCCGGCCGCTGGGCCGGATTCACCAAGACAGAATGCGGAATCCACCTATGAGCATCACCCTGACCCACGCCCGTCCGGCCCCGGCCCCCTCCTCCGCCCCCCATCAGACGCCGGAGCTCGAACCGGCCGGCCTGGCCGACCTCTCCCAGGCCCCCGCCACCACTGAGGCCCTGGACATCCTTGATGTCCTGGAGGCCGAGGCCATCCTCGTCATCCGGGAGATCGCCGCCGAGTGCCGCCGCCCCGTGCTGCTGTTCTCCGGGGGCAAGGACTCCGTGGTCATGCTGCACCTGGCGCGCAAGGCCTTCTGGCCCGCTCCGATCCCCTTCCCCGTCCTGCACGTGGACACCGGTCACAACTTCCCCGAGGTGCTGGCCTACCGCGACCGGACGGTCGAGGACCTCGGACTGCGGCTCGTGGTGGCCCGCGTCCAGGACTACATCGACGACGGCCGTCTGCGCGAGCGCACCGACGGCACCCGCAACCCGCTCCAGACGATTCCGCTTCTCGACGCCATCGAGGAGGGCGGCTTCGACGGCGTCTTCGGCGGCGGACGCCGCGACGAGGAGAAGGCCCGGGCCAAGGAGCGCATCGTCTCCCTGCGCGACGAGTTCGGCCAGTGGGACCCGCGCAACCAGCGCCCCGAGCTGTGGAACCTGCTCAACCCCCGCCACCGCCCCGGTGAGCACGTGCGGGTCTTCCCCTTGAGCAACTGGACCGAGCTGGACGTGTGGCGCTACATCGAGCGCGAGGACATCGCCCTGCCCGGCCTCTACTACGCCCATGAGCGCGAGGTCTTCCTGCGTGACGGGATGTGGCTGGCGGCCGGCGGCGTCAACCGGCTGCGCGACGGCGAGGAGGTCGTCACCCGCACCGTGCGCTACCGCACCGTGGGCGACATGTCCTGCACGGGCGCCGTCGAGTCCGACGCCGCCACCAACCACGACATCGTCCTGGAGGTCGCCGCCTCCACCCTGACCGAGCGGGGAGCCACCCGCGCCGATGACCGCCTGAGCGAGGCGGCCATGGAGGACCGCAAGAAGGAGGGCTACTTCTGATGAGCACCCCCACCCTCACCGATATCCCCGCCGAGGCCGAGGCGCGCGCCGCCGCCACCGGTTCGCTGCTGCGCCTGGCCACGGCCGGC
>CAJZFF010000164.1 GCA_915069725.1 uncultured Actinomyces sp. | reverse complement strand
TGGCGATTTGCAACAGACGGCCTCGGGCCGTCACGATGGATACGAATAGGCGCCCCTCCGGAGCGCCGGCAGGTGAGATCGGGGAGGTGTGCGATGACCTCGTTCGAGGCGATGGTGGCTGAGGCCAAGGCGGCCGCCGACCGTCGCGCTTCACTGGTTCCCCTGGCCCACCTCAAAGAGGCCTCCCGCCTAGTTCCCGGTGCCATCAGCGCCCTGTCCAGCCTGCGCACCGATGACCGGGCCGTCACGGTGATCGCCGAGGTGAAGCGCTCCACAGCCACGTTCGCGGACCTCAGCGGCGTCGGGGATCCGGGGATGCTGGCCTGCTTCTACGCCGCCGGTGGCGCCGCCTGCGTCTCAGTGGTCACCGGGCCGAGCGCTACGCGAGGCTCCCTCAAGGACCTGGACGCCGTCAGGGCCTCAGTGGATCTTCCTGTTCTCGCCAATGACTTGGTGGTTACGCCCTACCAGGTGCACGAGGCCCGCGCTCACGGCGCTGATCTGCTCATGCTCGACGCTCGCCTCGAGACGCTGGTGCTCGAGGGACTCATCGAGAGGGTCCACTCCCTGGGGATGGGCGCCGTCGTCGAGGTCCGCACCCGCCGTGAGGCGCTGACCGCGGTCGATGCGGGGGCCTGCATCGTGGCCATCGACACGCGCGATCCCGACACCCTGGCCGTCGACTGCAACCTGTTCGATCAGGTCACTGACGTTCTGCCGACGCAGGTCGTACGAATCGCGGCCGGAGGAGTCAGAGGTCCGCACGATGTCATGAGCTTCGCGCGCTGCGGGGCCGATGTCGTCCTCGTCGGTGAGGCCATTATCCGCTCCACCGACCCCCAGCAGTTCGTTGCCGAGCTGGTCGCCGCCGGCGCCCACCCGGCACTGATCCCCTCCGCCCACCGAGAGGTTCTCTGAGTGCCTGTCGCCACCCTTTCCGCCATGATGCCAACGATGCCAACGCCGTCGGCGATGCCGCTCACGGCCGCGCTGAGAGCGGGCATACCGAGCCCGTCTTCGGCTGTGTGGTACCTCGGCCCCATCCCGGTGCGGGCCTACGCGTTGTGCATCCTCACCGGGGTCTTCGTGGCCGTGTGGTGGTCGGACCGGCGCTACCGGGCCCGGGGAGGCCGACCGGAGCTGGTCCTCGACGTTGCCATCGTGGCCGTACCGGCTGGAATCGTGGGGGCTCGTCTCTACCACGTGGTCACCTCGCCCGACGACTACTTCGGCCCCAACGGCGACCTGGCCCGTATCCCGCAGACATGGCAAGGGGGCCTGGGAATCTGGGGAGGTATTGCCGGCGGGGTCCTGGCCGGGGTGCTTCTTCTGCGCCATCGTGGCCTGCGGGTGGCTCCGCTGGCCGACGCCGTCGCCCCGACGCTGCTGGTGGCTCAGGCGATCGGTCGACTGGGGAACTGGTTCAACCAGGAGCTCTACGGCGCTCCGACGACACTGCCCTGGGGGCTGCGGATCGACGACGCCCACCTTCCGGCGGGCTCCACCTACCCGCCCGGCACCCTGTTTCACCCGACCTTTCTCTACGAGGCCCTGTGGAACCTGGCCGGAGCGGTCCTCCTGGTGTGGATCGGCAGAAGGATGGTCGCCCGTAGCGGGGCCACGGGCGGCAGGCTGCTGTGGATCTACCTCATGGTCTACACCGCCGGCCGGGTGTGGATCGAGATGCTGCGCATCGACGAGGCCGAGACGATCCTGGGCCTGCGACTGAACGTGTGGACCTCCATCGTCATCTTCCTCGTCGGCGCCATTGGACTGGTCCTTTCCTCGCGACGCCCCCTGAGCGACGCCATCGACAGGCCGGGGCACAGGGCGAGGAAGGGAGGCTCAGCGGCCGATGAGGACGACTCCGCCGAGGACAACTCCGCCGAGGACGGCTCTGCCGAGCCTGACTCGCCTGAGGAGGCCGCACCCGCAGAACCCGTCGCTGCGGAGTCGGCCAGCCCGGACCAGGAGGATTCGTAGCGACCGAATCGGGGAACGGCCTGGCACTCCGGTGGGAGCCAAGTGGGTGAGGATGGTCGCAACCTGACGACTGACGAGATTCCTCCTCGTGCGCAGGGCCCGGTGTCCCGTATTCTGAACCCATGCGTAGAGCCAAGATCGTATGTACCCTCGGACCCGCTACCGACTCTCCCGAGCAGGTGCAAGCGCTCGTGGACGCCGGCATGAACGTCGCGCGCATCAACCGCTCCCACGGTCGCGCCGAGGACCAGGAGGAGGTCATCGGCCGCATCCGTGAGGCCGCAGCCGCTTCCGGACGCGCCGTCGCCATCCTCGTCGACCTCCAGGGCCCCAAGATCCGCCTGGGGCGGTTCGTGGACGACCAGAAGGTCATGCTCAACAAGGGCGACGAGTTCACCATCACCATCGACGACGTCCTGGGTACCGTCAAGCGCGCCTCCACCACCTTCAAGGGACTTCCCGGCGACTGCCGCCCGGGTGACCGGCTCCTCATCGACGACGGCAACGTCGCGGTGCGCGTCGTGGCCGTCACCGACACCGACGTCGTCACCAAGGTCGAGGTTCCCGGCTACGTCTCCAACAACAAGGGCATCAACCTGCCCGGCGTCGCCGTCTCCGTGCCGGCCCTCAGCGAGAAGGACCGCGAGGACCTGCGTTGGGCCCTCAAGATCGGTGCCGACCTCATCGCCTTGTCCTTCGTGCGTGACGCCGATGACATCAAGGACGTCCACGAGATCATGGACGAGGTCGGCGTGCGCATCCCGGTCATCGCCAAGATCGAGAAGCCCCAGGCGGTGGAGAACCTCTTCGACATCGTCTCCACCTTCGACGGCATCATGGTGGCCCGTGGCGACCTCGGTGTGGAGATGCCCCTGGAGGCCGTCCCGCTGGTGCAGAAGCGCGCCATCGAGCTGGCCCGCCGCCAGGCCAAGCCGGTCATCGTGGCCACCCAGGTCCTGGAGTCCATGATCCAGAACCCGCGGCCCACGCGGGCTGAGGCCTCCGACTGCGCCAACGCCATTCTCGACGGCGCCGACGCCGTCATGCTCTCCGGTGAGACCTCCGTGGGCGCCTACCCCATCGAGGCCGTGCGCACCATGGCCAGCATCATCGAGAACGTCGAGGAGCACGGAGGGGAGCGCATCCCCGGCCTGGGCTCCTACCCGCAGACACGCGGTGGGGCGCTGACTCGCGCCGCTGCGGAGATGGGCGAGCACCTCGACGTCACCTACCTGGTGACCTTCACCCAGTCCGGTGACACCGCCCGGCGCCTGTCGCGTCTGCGCTCCCCGCTTCCGCTGCTGGCCTTCACCCCGCTGCACGAGACTCGCAACCAGCTCGCCGTCTCCTGGGGCGTGCAGTGCTACGAGGTGCCCGAGGTCCAGCACACCGACGAGATGGTGGCCCAGGTCGATGAGATCCTTCAGGACAAGCATCTGGCTCAGCCCGGGGACACCGTCGTCATCGTGGCCGGAATGCCTCCGGGCACGCCCGGCTCGACCAACTCGATCCGTGTCCACACCGTCGGCGAGACGGGCGACTACAAAATCTGAGCACCGGTTCTGATCCGTCGAGGGGTCTCCCACCTGTCACTGGGAGACCCCTCGCTGCGGTTCAGAGCAACGTGTTCCCGCATCTGCTCCCCGCTGAGAAAGTGGTGGGGTAAATGGAACCGCAGAACGTAGCTCTGCGGCCACAGCCTCATCGCCGTAGCCACCACTGGGGAGTCAGATCGGCAAGGGTCATCGTCTTCCCGGCAGCGAAGTCGATCATCACCTCGATGTCCCCGAACCGACCCGGCATCAGCTGCGTCATCATTTCTCGACATGCTCCACAAGGCGGACCGGTACGGCCGTCGCGCATGATGGTCAGAACCCGCCGAATCGCATCCTCACCGTTGGTCATCATGCTGAGGATCGCATTACGCTCGGCACAGATTCCCAGCGTGCAGGCCGTATCCACGCAGACGCCCGTATAGATTCTTCCCAAGGACGACTCCACCGCAGCTGCGACACCGCCCGCCTCGATGTATGAGGACACGTGACGAGGACGCTGAACAGCTTTGGCCGCTTCGTACAATGAGACCCACGTCGTGCTCAAGGTGCTCTCCATCTGACCGGTCTGTCCTGAGGCGGGGCTGGGTATGGACTTGCTGGTACCTCCGGTGGGACTCGAACCCACAACACTCCGATTTTGAGTCGGATGCCTCTGCCAATTGGGCTACGGAGGCACGCCGTCCGCTCTGCGGGGGCGCTAACAGCGAGATCATACTAGGATCACAGCCGTGAGCAATGAGTCCAGCACCACCAAGTCCCGCCGGGTGCTCGTCGCTGAGGACGAGACCCTCATCCGCCTAGACATCGTCGAGACTCTCACCGACGCCGGCTACGAGATCGTCGCGGAGGCCGCAGACGGTGAGGAGGCCGTCCGCCTGGCTGATGAGCATGACCCCGACCTGTGCGTTCTTGACGTCAAGATGCCGGTGACCGACGGCATCACCGCCGCAGAGAGAATTCTCGAGAAGCACAACTGCGCCGTCGTCATGCTGACCGCCTTCTCCCAGACCGAGCTCGTCGAACGAGCCAGCGCCGCCGGTGCTATGGCCTACGTCGTCAAGCCATTCACCCCGGCGGACCTCATCCCGGCCCTTGAGATCGCCATGTCCCGGCACGAGGAGATCCTCTCCCTGGAGAGTGAGATCTCCGACCTCACCGAGCGCTTCGAGACCCGCAAGCGCGTCGACCGGGCCAAGGGGCTGCTCATGGAGCGCATGGGGCTGAGCGAGCCGGAGGCATTCCGGTGGCTGCAGAAGACCTCCATGAACCGGCGTCTGACCATGCGCGAGGTGGCCGACGCCGTCATCGAGCAGGTCGGTTCGACCAAGAAGGACTAAGCGCCCACTGATCGCCCCGTGCGTTGCCCAGCGCGGCGCCTCAGGTGAACAGGCTGCGCAGCGTCCCGACGGCGATGGTGCGCTCATCGTCGTCAGTGACCGTCACCTGGTAGACCACGGTACGACGGCCGCGGTGCAGGGGAGTGGCGGTGGCCTTCACCCAGCCCTGGGACACGGAGCGCAAGTGGCTGACCGTCAGCTCCGCCCCGACCGGGACGGCGTCGTCGGGCGCGCCTGCACGGGCGGCCACGGAAGCAGCCGTTTCGATGAGCGCGGCGGTGGCACCGCCATGCAGGATCCCGACGACCTGCCGGGCCCCGTCGACCGGCATCCGGATCTCGGTCCGATGAGCGTCGCGAGTCACCACCTCCATCCCGAGGGTCTCCATGAGCGTGCCCTCCTCACTGTCCTCCAGCACCGCGTGCAGCGCCGAGGAGGCGGAGACGGCAGAGCCCGCGGGACGCGGATCCGGGTACGGGCGCCTGGCGGGGTCCGGGAAGGCCACGGCTGAGGCGCTCGCT
>CAJZFF010000163.1 GCA_915069725.1 uncultured Actinomyces sp. | reverse complement strand
CGGCGGCCTCGTCTCCCAGCCCCTCGACATCCAGTGCACCCCGAGAGCCGATATGAGCGATCCGCTCAGTCAGCTGGGCGGGGCAGGAACGGGTGTTGGGGCAGCGCAGATCGACGTCGCCGTCCTTGGCCGGTGCCAGCTCAGTACCGCAGGAGGGGCAGTGCGTCGGCATGACGAAGTCCCGCTCGCTGCCGTCACGCAGGTCGGCGACCGGCCCCAGGATCTCAGGGATGACGTCGCCGGCCTTGCGCACGATGACCATGTCCCCGATGCGCACGCCCTTGCGGGCCACCTCGGTGGCGTTGTGGAGGGTGGCTCGGGCCACCGTCGAGCCGGCGACGAGGACCGGCTCCATCATGCCGAAGGGCGTGACGCGGCCGGTGCGTCCGACCTGGACGGCGATGTCCAGCAGCCGGGTGCGTACCTCCTCGGGCGGGTACTTGTAGGCGGTGGCCCAGCGAGGCACTCGGGAGGTGTGGCCCAGACGGCGCTGGAGGGAGTGGTCGTCGAGCTTGAAGACGATGCCGTCGATCTCGTGGATGAGGTCGTGGCGGTGGGTGGCGTAGCGCTCGATGTAGGCCTCGCGCTCGGCGCGTCCCCTCACCACGGCGTTGTAGGGGGACACCGGCAGCCCCCAGCCGGCCAGCATCTCGTACCACTCGTGCTGCCGGGTGGGGAGCCTCTCCCCCGGTGCGGGGGTGATCGCGCCGACCCCGTGGGCGATCATCGCCAGGGGCCGGGAGGCGGTGACGGCGGGGTTCTTCTGGCGCAGCGAGCCCGCGGCCGCGTTGCGGGGGTTGGCGAAGACCTGCAGGAGGGGGGCGCCGTCGGCCTGCCGCTGCAGGTTGAGGGTGCGGCGCTCCTCGTTGAAGGCCTCGAAGTCCTGGGTGGGGAAGTAGACCTCGCCGCGCACCTCGAGCAGGGAGGGGTGGGCGTCACCGGCCAGGACCAGGGGGACCGAGGCGATGGTGCGCACGTTGCCGGTGACGTCCTCACCGGTGGTGCCGTCGCCGCGGGTCGCGGCCCGGGTGAGGATGCCGTCCTCGTAGGTCAGGGCCACGGCCAGGCCGTCGATCTTGACCTCGGCGGTCATGGCGAGCTCGTCGTCACCGACCCCGGTCTCGGAGACCATGCGCTCGGCCCATTCCTGGACCTCGTCGAGGGAGAAGACGTCCTGAAGGGAGTACATGCGCTCATGGTGCGGGGCGGGGGCGAAGTCGGTGACGGCGCGTCCGCCCACGGAGCGGGTCGGTGACCCGGCTCGGGCTAGAAGAGGGTGAGCCGCCTCTAGTCCCTCCAGCTCCCGGTAGAGGGTGTCGTAGTCGGCGTCGGACAGAGGGCTCTCGGCATCGATCGCGTTGTAGTAGGCATCGCGGGCGGCCTCGATGTCACGCACCAGCTCGCTCCAGCGCTCCCGGGCGGCAGCAGGGATGGCGCTCAGATCCTCGGGGCCGCGCTGATCGGGGCGTGCCGAGGAGGGGGTCGGGGCGGGAGCGGATCCGCGGGGCGCGTCGGTGTCAGTCATGGGGCCATCTTCCCCCAACCGGGTTCACACCGGGATCCGCCCGTGTCCACAGTGACCGGGAGCATCCCCGAACGGCGAGGTTGTCCACACCCGGGGCTGTCCGACGGCGACGTGACGACCCCCAGCGACGATTCTGGAGCAATGAGCACTACCACCGCCGTCCCAGACCGCCACTGGCTTCTGCGGGCAGAGGCCTCGTCCTCGTTGCGCCGTCACTCGGCGGGTGAGGCGGCCGCTGAGGCGGCTCTGGCCGCCCTGGCCGGTCCGTGGCACCTCGCGGTCCTGGACGGTCCTGACCGCGGCCTGGTGATGGCCGTCAGGGACGGCGCCTTTCTGGGCCGGGGAGAGGTTCTCAGTGATCCCTTGGTCTCCCGCCGCCATCTGCGCCTGAGGTTTTACGGTGGCCGGGTCCTGGCGCAGGACTGCGGATCGGCCAACGGCTCCTACCGCTACTGGCACCTGGGCCTGTGGCTGCGTGTGCGCCGGGAGACGAGGATGAAGGAGGGGGCGCTCCTGCGGCTGGGAGACAGCGTGCTCGAGCTGCGCAGGCGCCCCTGCGACCTGGTAGTGGCGGCCCCTGCGACGCAGGCCTCGTCAACGGCATGGTTGATGGTGGGCTCACTGGTCTGCGTCCTGGTCATGGCCGGCTCGACGGTGATCGCGCTCAGGACGGGCAGCCGCGGTGCGATGGGCATGGTCATGGTGGCGCCGATGGTCACGATGACGCTCATGCGTCTGGTGCCCTTCCTGCAACAACGGCGAGCCCAGCGTGCCGGGCGCACCGGGCGTGCCGGTGGGGCCCGGTGGCGCGCTCGCCGGCGCCGCCGGGGACACCGACCGGGTTGGAGGCGTCATGAGCCGGACCCTGCCACGATGCTGATGGCCGTCGCGGCGCGCTCCAGCATGTCTCAGTCCATCCGGGACTCCCCGTCCGAGGGCTCAACGCCCGCCTCCGCCGCTCAGGAGGTCCTGGCCGCGTGGAGTGCCGCTCGCCGACGACGCTGCGTCCTGACGCTCTGCGACGGCGAGAGCCTGGCCCTGGTGGGCAAGGGCTCCGGCAATGCGCTGCGCTGGTGGTGCGCCCAGCTTCTGGCCCGCAACGAGGTCCGGGTTACTGTGCTGGATGACCCGCCAGGAGTCCCGCAGCATGAGCGCGCGGGCCATCGGGACAGTGCGCAGAGTGAGGGATGGAAGGCGGCGGACGACCGGCTGGGGCTGCGCCTCGCCTGGGGCCCGCAGGCCCACCCTCGCAGCGCGCAGATAGTGACCTGCTCCCACGATGAGGTCCCGCCCCAGGCGCTGAGCACACGGCCCGCTCCGGCCGGGGCGCCGTCGTACTCGCCGACCTGGTGGGAGGCGGTTCGACACCTGAGCCGCTCCCGGATCACGGAACCTCCCGGGTCGTCGTCCCGGGTCGATGGCGTCCCCAACGTGGTCCCCCTCAAGGCGGTCATGGACGACCTCGACGCCCACGAGCTGCGGGCACGGTGGGAGGAGCAGACGCGCTCGCCGGCCCGGGGCGCGCCGGCGCTGTCGGCGGTGCTCGGCGTGGGAGCACAGGGGCCGGTACGTGCCGACCTGGTGGCGGACGGCCCGCACGCCCTGTTGGCCGGGACAACGGGTTCGGGGAAGTCCGAGCTGCTCATCTCGTGGCTGGTGCAGCTGGCGCTGAGCCGAGCGCCGGATCACCTCACCCTGGTCCTGGTCGACTACAAGGGCGGTGCCGCCTTCGGCCCCCTCGCCGACCTGCCGCACACGGCTGGGGTGCTGACGGATCTGGATCCCGCCGGCACCCAGCGCGCCCTGTCCTCCTTGGAGGCCGAGGTGCGCCGCCGCGAGCGGATCCTGGCCGCCCACGGCGCCAAGGACCTCTCCTGCCTGCCGCCACGGGTCGTCGTCCCCGATCTGGTGGTGGCGGTGGACGAGTTCGCCACCTTGGCCGGCGAGCACGCCGAGGTCCTGGAGTCACTGGTGCGTATCGCCGCCCAGGGGCGCAGTCTGGGCATCCACCTCATTTTGGCCACACAGCGCCCTCAGGGGGCCGTGTCCCCAGCGATTCGGGCCAACACCTCCTTGCGAGTGTGCCTGCGGGTGCTCGACGCCGCTGACTCCCGGGACGTCCTGGGGCATGACGGGGCCGCCCGGATCGGTCATCATCCCGGACGGGTCCTGGTCAGTGGAGCCGGCAGCGTTCAGGAGAGCGCCCCTGACCGGCAAGGCCTCGGTGACCAGGTGCTTCAAGCCCCCTGGTGCGGCTCGACACGTGAGGTCCAGAGGATCGTCGACCTCATCTCACGCGCAGCCCAGGGGCACGCCTCCCCGTGGCGCCCCTGGGCGCCGGCCCTGCCCGCCTCGATCAGCGCGGCCGAGGCGCTCGAGCTGGTTCGGCTCCGGGGCCCCCGAGCACCGGGTGCTCCTGGGGCGCAGCAGGTCGACGGGGCGCTCGCCCCCACGGAGCCTGCTGACCACGCAGGGCTGTCCGCGTGCGACGACGACCGTCTTCTCCTGGCCGTGACCGACCTTCCTCGCCAGCAGAGCCTGGGGCTGTGGCACTGGCGGGTCACACGCCCACTGCTGGTCCTCGGGGCCTCGAGGTCGGGGCGTTCCACTGTCATCGCCTCGGCCGTGACGGCGGCACTGGGCACGGGCCGAGGAGTGCACCTGTGCGGCTCCACTCCCCCGGTCTTAGACGCCTCCGACGAGAGCTCGGGTGTGCCCTGGCCCGTGCGTGGGCTCCTCACCCACCCCGGGGTGGGCACGGTGGTCGGCACGGAGGACCCGCGACGCCTGGCCCGACTGTGGGGACTCGCCGCCAGCGGGCACCTCGGCGCGGACCTGCTGTGCCTCGATAACGTCGACGCGCTCATCGCGACCATCGATGAGGTACTGGGCCCCGGCCAGGGCAACGCCCTGCTGGAGGCCGTCATCCGCACCACGTCAGCAGCAGGCACTCCCCTGCTGCTGACCGCGCCCTTGGTCGCCTCCACCGCCCGGTGGGCCGGATCGATGGGCCTCAGGCTGGTTCTCGGTGCGGCCACCGGCACACAGGCCGCTCTGGCAGGTCTTCCGCGCGGGGTGGTCACCGGCGGCACTCCGGGGCGCGGCGTCATCCTGGACGGGGCGGTGACAACCGCGTGTCAGATCGTGCTCCGTCAGGAGCCCCTGCCGGAGTCGGGCCGTCGCCGCCCAGCACTCCGGCTCGAGCCTCTGCCAGAGCGAATCACCTGGGCCGACGTCCCGGAGGGAACCTGGGCCGTAGGAGGCGACACGGCTTTGCCTGTCCTTCTGCCTCCGGGAACCAGTGTCCTGGTCGCAGGACCACCTGGCTCGGGACGCTCCACGGCACTGCGGGCCCTGGCTCAGGCGCTCCCTTCAGGAAACCTCGTCGTCGACGACCTGGACACGGCAGATCCGGCAACTACCAGTCGGGTGGAGACCGCCTTGGCACGATCGGAGGTGGTCCTGGCATCGGCGTCGACGGAGAAGGTCGCAGCCACCTTCCGCGGTGCGATATCGACACTGCGCGAGCGAGGAGCGATCGTTGTGCTGTGGCCCGGTATGCGACATGCCGACCAGGCCGCGGGAATGTCACTGAGAGCTGCCACCGATCCACGGGCGCTGACGCTCCCGGGGCGTGGAGCCCTCGTCTATCGCGGAACGTGTCTACCGATTCAGATCGTGCTGCCAAGGCCTGGGGACGACAACCACAATAATCCTATTGAACAGCCTGTTTAACAGGCATTCTCAATGGCGGGAAGTTGCGTTATCTCAACGCTCTGACAACCTGTGAGGATCACGACAGGGTATCGGCGCAGGTCTCACGATCGAAGTCTTGCTCGTCGCCCCCCGTCGTGTGAAAGTTGTTCTCAGACGTGGCCGCCGTCCCCTGACAAACCGG
>CAJZFF010000162.1 GCA_915069725.1 uncultured Actinomyces sp. | reverse complement strand
CCGCCGATGTCCTGGCAGGCGCGGCCGCACCCCAGCGCGCCCAGGGTGCCGTGGCCGCCTCCGACGCCTTCTTCCCCTTCGCCGACGGCCTTCAGGTCCTCATCGACGCCGGGGTCCGCGCCGTCGTCCAGCCGGGTGGCTCCATCCGTGACCAGGAGGTCATCGACGCCGCCCAGGCCGCAGGCGTCACCATGTACCTTACCGGCACCCGCCACTTCTCCCACTGAGCCGCCTCCGCCGCCTCGTGCCCGAATCCTCACGCCGGGCACAAGGCCGGCATGCGAGCCGGGGAGCCGGAGAAAGGTCATGGACCCGCACCCCACGCGCCGATAGGCTCCTGCCCGTGACTCATGACCCGCATCCCCAGCAGGCCGAGCACAAGGAGCCCTACCGCACCATCTGTGTTGTCCTCGTTGCCCTCGGCCTGGCGGCTGTCCCAGCCATCGCCTTGCTGGGGCACCGCCGCATCGCCGTCCTGTGGGCGGCCGCCGGGATCCTGGTGCTGGCCATCGTCCGGATCCAGCGCCCCGACGGCACCTGGCTGGCGGCGCGCAGCCGCCTGTTCGACGTCGTCCTCGGCATCGGCCTGGCCGCTGTCCTGCTGCTCCTGTCTCCTTACGTCAACCTGCCCCGCATTCTGTGAGTAGGGAGCACTCTGCCCTCCTCGTGAGTTCTCACGGCGACGCTGCGCGCCGCCCCGTGTGATCTGTGCCTTGGGAGTGCTCATTCTTCGGTCCGGTGCGGCGCCGTGACCAAGCGGTATGGCACGCTGGCCCCAGTCAAGACGTCTTGTCATCTCGTTTCACACCCTGAAGGTCCCTCTATGTCAAGCAATCCCTCAGCCTCGCCATCGCTGGCCCATCGTCTCAGCCACAGCATCCTGACCTGGGTCATTGGCGCGATCCTGCTGGCCCTGTTCCTGGGGTCGATCCGCTTCGGGGGCCACCCCTTCGTTCCCAAGCCCGTCGGCAACGTCTTCGCGACCTTCTCCGACCTGTTCAGCCAGTTCCTCAGCTTCTCCATCCCGCTCATCATCATCGGCCTGGTGACCCCCGCCATCGCCGATCTGGGACGCGGGGCCGGCAAGTGGCTCGGGATCACCACGGCCCTGGCCTACGCCTCGACCCTCTTCGCAGGCTTCCTCACCTTCGTGGTGTGCGCCGCCACCTTCCCCCGGCTGCTCGCCGGAACCTCTCTGGCCGACGTCTCCAAGCCGGAGGGGGCTTTGAGCAGCTACTTCACGGTGGAGATGCCGCCGGCCGTCGAGGTCATGACCGCCCTGCTGCTGTCCTTCGTCCTGGGCATCGGCCTGTCCATGGTGCCCCGGGGCGTGCTGCGCAAGGGATTCATCGAGTTCCGAGCCATCATCACCCGCCTCATCGAGCGGCTCATCATCCCGCTGCTGCCCCTGCACATCTTCGGCATCTTCCTCAACCTCACCTACACCGGGGCGGCCGGGGCGGTGATGAAGGCGCTTCTGCGCGTCGTCGTCGTGGTCCTCATCCTCGAGGTCGTCATCCTGGGCATCCAGTTCCTCACCGCGGGACTCATCGGCCGCCGCAATCCGCTCAAGGCACTGCTCACCATGCTTCCGGCCTACCTGACGGCTCTGGGCACCTCCTCGTCCGCGGCCACGATCCCGGTCACCCTGCGTCAGACGAAGAAGAACGGCGTCTCCGACGCGGTGGCCTCCTTCACCATCCCCCTGTGCGCCACGATCCACCTGGCCGGGTCGACCTCGAAGATCTTCTCCTTCGCCTTCGCGATCGTTCTCACCCAGGACCTGCACGTGAGCACCACCCAGTGGATCGGCTTCATCTTCATGCTCGGCATCACGATGGTGGCCGCTCCGGGCGTGCCCGGGGGCGCCATCATGGCGGCCACCGGTCTGCTGTCCTCCATGCTCGGCTTCAACGACCAGCAGGTGGCCCTCATGATCGCCACCTACATCGCCCTGGACTCCTTCGGTACCGCCACGAACGTCACCGGTGACGGCGCCATCGCCATCATCGTGGACCGCATGGCCGGCGGCTCCGTCAATGACGAGGGCGACCCGGAGAACGTTCGCGAGCTCTCCTTCGACGGCATGGCCTACCTCCACGCGGTCAGCGTCGAGGGGGTCGTCAGCCCCGAGGAGCTCGAGGCCTCCGCCTCCGCCACCCGCTCCGGGGAGTAGATCGCAGTCACTCGATCGGGCGCTGGGAGTCACCGACTTTCGGCGCCCGATCGTCGTGTCGGCCTGAGCCCGTCTGAACCGGTCAGTGCCCGCGGGCGGTGAGTGTGCGCAGCGGTCCGGGCTCGGCCAGGAGCTTGGCCGGCGGCCCCGTCTGCACGATCGCCCCCGCGTCCATGACGACGACGTGGTCGGCCTGCTCGGACCACTGCAGGCGGTGAGTGATCTCAATGATCGTCGCCTGCGGAAGATAGGTGCGCACCCCGATGCGCACCCGCTCATCCAGGTCAGGATCCAGGTGCGAGGTGAACTCATCGAGGATGAGCACCCCGGGACGGGCCAGGAGCGCGCGGGCCAGTGCCAGGCGCTGGCGCTGGCCCCCGGACAGGGACTGGCCGCGCTCGCCCACCAGGGTGTTGTAACCGTCCTCGAGGGCCTCGATGTCCTCATCGATGCAGGCGGCTCGGCACGCTCGGCGCACCTGGGCGTCAGTGGCCGAGGGCGCCGCCAGGCGCACGTTGTCCGCAATGGTGGCTCGCATGAGGTGAACCCGCTGCTCCACTAGGCCGATCTCCTGGTAGAGGCTGACGGCACGCAGATCACTCACGTTCTGGCCGTCGATGAGAATACGGCCCGAGTCCGGCTCATCGAAGCGCACCGCCAGCTGGGCAAGTGTGGACTTCCCCGATCCGGAGGCCCCCACGATGCAGGTCCACCTGCCGGCCCTGGCCCTGATGCTGGCGCCGCGGACAGCCTGGGTGGCGGTGTTGGGGTAGGAGTAGGTGACGTCCTGCCACAGGACCTCGTGGGAGATGCCGGGGGTCAGCTCCTCATCGCCGTCGCGCACCTCCACCGGGGTGTTGACGACCTCCCACACTCTCTCGGCCGAGGCGAAGGAGGCATTGAGCGCGCTCGAGAGCTCCTCGACACCGCGGATGGTCTCAGACAACCGCAGCACCGCAGCGGCCGCGGCCGCCAGGAGAGGGACACCCGTGCCCGAGCCGGTCGCCGACAGCGTCGCACCCACGGCGACGACGGCGATCGGCGCACTCAGACCCGCCAGCTGGTTGAGGCCTCGCCTCACGGCGGCCCACTGCCCGGTTGGCCGTGCGGCACCGGCGATCTCGGCGTCGATCCTGGCCATCTCATCGAGACGCTCCTGGCTGCGCCCGTACCCGACGACCTCGCTCATGCCCTGGACGGTGTCGGTGACGTGCTGGGTGAGGTCCGCTCTCAACGCCGAGGCTGATCGAGAGGCCTCCAGAGAGGCACCAGACCCCAGACGCGGCACGATGAACAGCTGAAGCACCACGAGGGGAAGCACCGTCAGAGCCACCGGCCAGGACACCTTGAGGCCGATGGCCGTGAGTACCACGATCGGGGTGATGACGGCCGAGACCGCCGGAGCGAGGGTGTGGGCGAAGAAGACCTCGATGCGGTCGACATCCTTGGTGGCCCGTGACAACAGATCGCCCGAGCGGGACGTCGTGCCGACCCTGGGGGAACGGGGGATGAGTGAGCGGAAGATCTGACCGCGCAGCAGCTCAAGAGCTTTGAAGGCCACAAGGTGGCCGAGGAACTGCTCGACGTAGCGCAGGGCCGCCTTGAACAGGGACAGCCCCGCCATGACAGCCAGGACCGGCCAGATGGCGGCCACCGGTGCGTCCGTCGCCACCACCAGACCTGCCTGGGCCACGGCGTAGGCGCCCAAGGAGAACAGGGCCACGCCGCACAGCATGTCAGTGACCCGGCACAGGGTGGAGCCCAGCAGCGGTGAGAGGACCGGGCGGGTGACCTGAAGCAGCCAGCGCGCGAGCATCGCGCGGGATACAGGCGTCTGCGCGGAGGCAGTATCCTGACCGGTCCCGCTGCGCTGCTCTGAGCCGCGGGCTGCCCTCGAGCGGGGGGCCGAGGACCGCCTCGACTGCATCGATCGGATCATGCCCGCTCCTCCTGGTGATCCCCGTCGGCGGCCTCGGAGGAGGATCCGTCGGCCCCGGTGGCTTCCTGAGCGGGCGCCGCGCCGGTGGATCTGGGCGTCCCGGCTCCATCCACCTCTCGGACCGTCCCGCCCTCGACCCTCACCGTCCGGTCCGCTGCGGTCAGTGCCCCGACGCGGTGGGAGATGGTGACGACGGTGCGGCCCTGGGCCAGCTGCTCAAGGGACTCCACAATGGCCGCCTCGCTGGCCAGGTCCACCTGGCTGGTGGGCTCGTCCAGGAGCAGCACGGGGCGGTCGGCCAGGAACGCGCGAGCCAGGGACAGGCGCTGGGCCTGACCGCCCGATAGCCCCAGGCCGGCCTCGCCGACCTGCGTCTCCAGCCCCTCGGGCATGAGCGCCACCTCCTTGTCCAGGCGGGCCACCTCCAGGGCCTGCCACATCTGCGACGGCGTCGCATAGGGCTGGGCCAGGCGCAGGTTGTCGGCGATCGTCCCGGTGAACAGCCAGGTCGTCTGCGCCACCAGCGCGGAGGCGGAACGCACCTCGTCCTGGGTGACGGCGCTCAGCTCGGTGCCCTCGACTTGCACGGACCCGCTGCTGGGCAGCAGGTTGCCGGCGAGCACCGCCATGAGCGTCGACTTCCCCGCACCCGAGGGGCCGACAATCGCCAGGCTCTCCCCGCGCCGCACGCTCAGGTCCACGCCCTCCAGCACGGGGTCCGCGCCCCAGGTGGCCTCGACGTCGTCGAGCACGATGGATGACTGCGCGGTCGCTGCGGGAGAGGTCCTGGCTCCGGGACTCGTGGTGGAGTGTGGCAGAGGGCGCGACAGAATCCTGCGGATGGCCCGCTGGTTGGCCATTCCGCCCATGCCCACGTAGAAGAAGGCGCCCACGTGAGCCAGCGGCTCGAGGAGCACGTAGGAGGTCAGGACGATCGCCAAGGCGTCACTGACGTCGATGGCGCCGGTGGACAGGCGCACCAGGGCCAGACCGGCGGCCACGGTGATGAGGAAGAGCGAGAACAGACCGTCGGTGAGCAGGATGACGAGCTGGTTGCCCGCCAGCAGCCCCATGACCGCGCGTCGGTTCGACTCCCCCTCCAGGCGCAGGCGCGCACTGGTGCGCTCCGCGGCCCGGGCCAGGGTGAGGGTGCGCAGTCCCTGGATCGCGTCGAGGTACTCGGCGGCCAGACGCATCCGCGCCCGTCGAGAGTCCGACGACGAGGCCCGCAGTCGCGAGTGGCACCAGGCGATGAAGACCGGGACCACGACGATGGCCGCCGCCAGGACCAGAGCGGGAACGACGTCGACGAAGGCGGCCAGCTCGATGAGCACCAGCAGCGGAGCCGCCGC
>CAJZFF010000161.1 GCA_915069725.1 uncultured Actinomyces sp. | reverse complement strand
AGGTCGTGTTCCTCGAACCGACCGAGGCCGGTGCCCGCGTGGCCCAGCGTGGTACGCCCCAGGAGCTGGCGGCCGTTCCCGGCCCCTTCCGCGAGTTCATCGAGGCATCCACGACCTCCTCGCGCTGGCACATCCGTCAGGGGTGAGGCGGGGCCGCTTCAGGTCAGACGACATGGTGGGCAGACGCTGTCCCGTACCGGTTGGTATGGGACAGCGTTTCTGTTGTTATGTGAACCCTTAGAGCACCATGAAACCTTCTGGCAATACTGAGTGGTATGGTTGATACCAACCGGTACGGATCGGTCTTGTGGTCGATCGGGTGCTCGGATCCAGGTAGTTGAACGAAAGGAGGGGGCTTCATGGCCGATGTACTAGCCATTGAGGACCTTCACAAGCACTTCGGAAGTGGGCCGCACGCGGTGAGAGCCAACGCCGGCGTCACTATGCGGGTGGGTGCCGGCGAGGTGGTCGGGCTCCTCGGGCACAACGGCGCGGGCAAGACCACGCTGGTCAACCAGGTGGTGGGGCTGCTGTGCCCGACCTCCGGGAGCATCAGGCTCGACGGGGTCGACGCCGTCGCCAACCCCGCTCTCGCCCGTCGTCTCACCAATGTCCAGGCTCAGGCCAATGTGCCCATCACAGGACTCACGCCCCTGACGGCGATCGACCTCGTGGGGCGTATGCGAGGAGGGCGCCCGCGTCAGACGCGCAGGCGCGCCGAGGAGCTCATCGAGGCCCTCGACCTGGGGGAGTGGGCGAGGACTCCCGCGCAGAAGATCTCCGGCGGTGTTGCCCGTCTGACTGCCTTCGCCATGTGCGCCGTCGTCCCCGGGAGCCTGGTCATCCTCGATGAGCCCACCAATGATGTCGACCCGGTACGCCGGCGCCTGCTGTGGGACCAGATCCGCCTTCTGGCCGAGGCCGGCGCGGCGGTCCTCCTGGTGACCCACAACGTGCGGGAGGCCGAGCGGGCGGTCGACCGGCTCACCGTCCTGGACCACGGTCACGTCATCGCCGAGGGGACCCCTGCGGCACTCGTGGCCGGCCACGGATCGTCCTTCGTCCTGGAGGTCAGCCGAACTCCCGGCCGGCGGATCGAGCCTCCCGCGGGAATGAGCCTGACGCAGCACGACGCCGTGCGCGCATCCGTGGCGGTGGACTCTCAGCGTACGACCCAGGCCGTGGAGTGGGCCGATCACGCCCTCAAGGACGGAGTGATCGAGCGCTACGAGCTGGCACCGATCTCACTGGAGGACGTCTACGTCGATCTCACCGGGAGTACGGGAGAGGAGGTGCGCCGTCATGCCGCCTGAACTCTGTGAATCCGCGGGAGGCCCGGCCCGTCCCGATGATTCGCGTCGTCCCCGTGCTGCCGCGTAAGCGCGGCGCGACTCCCGTCCCCAGAGAATCAGGAAATGAAGGAGAACATGATGTCTACTCCAACCAGTACGACGGCTGTCCCGGACCAGGCCAGTGGCGCCGGCCCTCGGGTGACTCCGCTCTGGTACCAGCTCGGCCTGCTTGTTCAGTGGCAGTTCCGACGCAGCCTCCCCATGCTGCCCCTGTACATCATCGTCCAGACGCTGCTGTCCGTCTCCATGGTCCTGGGATACGGGCTCATTGCGGGCCACCCAGGCCGCGAGGCGAGTCTCTACCTGGCCGGCGGCGGCCCGGCGATCGCGCTCATCTCGCTGGGACTCATCATGACACCCCAGTGGGTCTCCCAGTCCCGCACTGAGGGCAGCCTGGACTGGATGCGCACCCTGCCCGTCCCCAGGATCGCCTTCCTCCTGGCAGACCTCGCGATCTGGACCGCTCTTGCACTGCCCGGCCTGGTTGTGGGCGTCATCGTCGCCAACGCCCGCTTCGACGTCGACCTCGCCCCGCAGTGGTGGCTGGTGCCCGGCGCCGTGCTGGTCGCCCTGACAGCGGCCTGCATCGGATACGCCATCGCCACGCTCCTGGCTCCGGCCCTGGCTCAGATCCTCTCCCAGGTGCTCGCCTTCGGCATCATGCTGTTCTCGCCCGTCAGCTTCCCTGCCGACAGGCTCCCCGACTGGGCCCAGGAGATCCACCGCTGGCTGCCCTTCGAGCCCATGGCTCAGGTGGTGCGTGCCGGTCTGTTCTCGCACGACGCCAGCATGCCCGCCCGTTCCTGGGGCCTCCTGGGCGGATGGTGCCTGGTGGCCGTCGCCGGAGCGTCATGGGCCCTGGGAAGGCGGCCCTGAGTCGGCCGGGATGTCCGCATGGTCGAAGACCGGTGGAGGGAGTGACGAACGTGGAGGGGGGAAGTGCCGTGAACCCCTTTCTGAGGGGCCTCCTCTACAGTGGGGGCATGACCGCCAGGAGCTCCGCCCGTGGGACGAACAGTGACAGTGATGACTCCGGGGCCTCCGCCTCTGATGACATCAGGGAGGCGACGCGCGCCCTCAATGAGGCGATCACCGCCTTCTCCCGTGCAGTGGGGGCGGTCGGTCAGGGAGCGCGCCGGAGCAGTGAGAGTGCGGTAGCGGCCTCCCTGGACCTCGCCTCCCGGAAGTTGGCCTCCGCCTCCACTGCAGTCAGCGGCGCTGCCCCGGGTCGGGGCGGTGGGCGCCGTCGGAGCGAGGAGACCAGGGCGCGGATCCTTGCTGCTGCCAGGGAGGTGTTCGCTGCCAAGGGCTACGAGGGGGCGTCGGTCAGTGACATCGCCTCGGCGGCTGGATTCACCAAGGGCGCCTTCTACTCCTCCTTCCCCTCCAAGGAGGCCCTGTTCCTGGAGGTCGTCACCTGTGGTGAGGAGAGCTCGGATGAGGCCGCTCGCCAGATGGCGAGCCCCGACCAGTGGGGCGAGCAGCTCCAGGAGCTTCCCATGGAGGATGTTGTCCTGCACCTGGAGACCTGGCTCTACGCGATTCGTCATGAGGACTCCCGGGACCGACTGGCCGGCAGCTGGCGCCGCTGGTTGAGAGAGACCTCCCTCCTGGTGGCCCGTTCCCACGGACGCCGCGAGCCGAGCCAGCAGGATGAGGAGACGGCCTTCGGGCTCCTGGCGGTGGGCATCTTCGGCCGCGTGAGCGCCGCAGCCACCACCTCGCAGGAGGTCGAACCCATCGTTCAGCGCCTGTCCGAGCGACTCCTTGAGGATGGCAGTGACTGACATTCCTCCTCCGCCGAGAGCGACATGTTTCGCGTAGAGGTACGGAAAAGGTTGCCTTCCGCTGAAAGTGTCCTTCTCGGTGGAGGGAGGGCCTCGAGGTCAGGCGAGCTCCTCCCGGTAGCGGTGGACCACCAGTTCGGCGACCGCCGGGTGGTCGCCGATGGGAGCGGCCACGACGTCGGCGCCCGTGGAGTGCAGGGCCCGATGGAAACGCCCTTCCGCCAGCAGGTAGGTAGCCACACCCACCCGCCTGGCACCCCGGGCCCGGGCCGATCTCACCGTGTCACGGACGCTGGGGCGCGCAGCCGAGAGGTAGGCGGGCGTTACCCTGCGTCCCAGACGCGCTTCGAGCAAGCGGGTGATGGCCTCGACCTCCTCCAGCGCCGCCCCCTGACGTGACCCGGCCGCGCCCAGGACGATGTGGTCGAGTCCTGCGAGTCCGCCCAGGGGCGCGGATGCCTCGTGGAGACGCTGTGCGACGGCCTCCACCAAGTGCTCCTCGACCCCCAGGTGCCCGGTGACCGTCCCCGATCCGTGCCGTTCCACCGCGGCCGGTACGTCATTGAGGACGTGATAGCCGCGGGCCAGGAAGAAGGGCAGCACCACCGGATCCACCAGCCCCTCCAGGGCCGTGGCCGGGTCCGGGGGCTGAAGCTCGACGTAGCCGGTGCGTACCTCCACCCCCGGCAGAATCGTGCTGACGCGCTCAGCGGTGCGCGACAGGAGCGAGGACGGCCCGGGCCGGCGCGAGCCGTGGGCCAGCAGCACCAGAGGACGAGTGCTCATACCGGCTCCACCGCCAGGACCGAGCGCTTGCGAGGGTGAGCCGGCTCGACCGGTCTCGGGCCGACGGGACCACCGGCGGCGAGAGACTCGTCCGACACGGCGGCCTCAGGTGCGTGGCCGCGTAGAGGATCGGAGCGGACCTCCTCAAGCACCTGCTCGGTCTCCTCCCGAATCTCTGTGACAGCGGCGCGCGCCTTGCGGACCGCCAGGGCCAGGAAGGCCGCCCAGATCACCCCGAGCGCGCCGTACACCATGACCCCGGTTCGAGCCGAGGTCTCGGCCCAGGACAGTAGCACCCGCAGGTTCGTGGCCAGGATCAGCCCGCCGACGGCGGTGCCCAGCACCGCTCCGGGCAGGCGGGAGACCAGCCAGGCGGAGATCGGTGCGGCCACCAGCCCGCCGGCCAGCAGGGTCAGGACGATCCCGAGGCTGATGCCCGCGGTGCCCAGTCCGGTGAGGAAACCGGCCGAGGCCGCCACCGTCACCAGGAACTCCGAGGCCCCCACTGAGCCGACCACGGTGCGCGGTGCCGTGCGACCACCCGTGAGCAGCGTCGTCGTCACCACCGGTCCCCAGCCGCCACCACCGGTGGCGTCAACGAAACCGCCCACCAGTCCCAGGGGAACCAGGAGCCGCCTGCCGTGCGGGGAGCGCCGGCTACCAGAGCCTCGGGGCGGGCGCAGGGCGAAACGCCCCAGAACATAGGCCCCCAGCAGGATCAGCAGGCTCGCGGTCACCGGGGTCGCCGCGCGGGTTGACAGGTGAGACAGGACCGTGGCGCCGCTGAAGGCCCCCACCGCACCGGGCAGCCCCAGCCGGACCACCAGGCGGGGGTCGGTGTTGCCCAGCCGCCAGTGGGAGGCCCCCGAGGCCAGGGTCGTGCCGATCTCAGCCAGGTGCACTGAGGCCGAGGCCAGTGCCGGGCTCAGCCCGGCCAGAAGCAGCAGGGAGGAGGAGGTCATGCCGTACCCCATCCCCAGCGAGCCGTCGACCAGCTGGGCGGCCAGGCCGACGAGGGCGAGAAGAACAAGCTTGCGCATCAGTGACTCCGGGACATTCGGTCTGCATGCGCCGAGGAGGACTCACGCGGCCGGACTCGCCGGCCGGGCCTCCTCGACGACTCGGTCAGCCCAGTACGGGCTCAGAGTGACGACGTCGCCGATGACGATGACCGCGGGGGCGGTCACGCCGTACCGGGCGGCGACGCCGGCCAGACATCGCAGCTCGGTGGTGGTCACGCGCTGGTCGGGGTGGTAGCCGCGCTCGATGATCGCCGCCGGAGTGGCCGGATCGCTGCCGGCCTCCAGCAGGGAGGAGACCGAGTCCCTCAGCCGGGAGACCCCCATGAGCAGGATGAGGGTGTGGTCGCGGCGCTGGGGGAGCACCCCCAGATCCGCATGAGCCGTGATGACCGAGAAGCCGCGCGACAGGCCCCGGTGCGTGACGGGGATCCCCGCCGCCGCAGGCACGGCGATGGCGCTGGTGATCCCCGGGACGACCTCGACGGCGACACCTGCCCCACGGCAGGCGGTGGGCTCCTCT
>CAJZFF010000160.1 GCA_915069725.1 uncultured Actinomyces sp. | reverse complement strand
GGATCTCAATGGGAACCGTGTCCTGAAGCCGCTGGCGCTTGCCGGAGGAGGACTGAGGGCGGCGCTCGTCATGCATGCACCAAGCATCGCATGTCCAGCTCGCTCCGCCCGTCGCCGACGCCGGTTTGCCGGTAGCGTTTCACCGTTGCCAGTACTCACTGCCGCCGGTTCCCGGCGCCAGACGTCAGGAGGCCACATGAGCTCCTTCCCCATGTTCGACCAGGTGCGCCCGCACCAGAGCGCGTCCCAGGAGACTGCGATACGGCGCCCAGAGGCGCCGGTGCTGGGTACGCCCTGGACCAGCAGCGCGACGAAGGTGGCGCTGCTGGGCGCCGGTGAGATCGGCAAGGAGGTGGCGATCGCTCTGACCCGCCTGGGGGTGGAGGTCACGGCGATCGACCGCTATGAGGGGGCTCCGGCCCAACAGGTGGCGCACAACGCCATGACGGTGAACATGAGCGACCCCGAGGCGCTGACGGCCGCCATCCGCGCCAGCGGTGCCGACGTCGTGATCCCGGAGATCGAGGCGCTGGCCACCGATGCCCTGGCGGCCCTGGAGGAGGCCGGCGAGGTGCGGGTGGTACCGACCGCACGCGCGGTGCAGCTGACGATGAATCGTGAGGGCATTCGGCGCCTGGCGGCTGAGGAGCTCGGGCTGGCGACCAGTCCCTACGCCTTCGCCTCGTCCTTGGACGAGCTGCGCGCGGGTGCTCAGCAGGTGGGCTTCCCGTGCGTGGTCAAACCGGTCATGTCCTCATCGGGGCACGGCCAGTCCGTGGTGCGCGGGCCGCAGGACCTGGAGGCGGCCTGGCGCTACGCGGCGGCCGACGGCCGGGTGGACCGGGGCCGGGTCATCGTGGAGGGCTTCGTGCGTTTCGACACCGAGATCACGCTGCTCACGGTGCGCTGGCGTCATCCCGGCACCGGGGAGACGGTGACGAGCTTCTGCGAGCCGATCGGGCACCGGCAGGTCGATGGGGACTATGTGGAGTCCTGGCAGCCACAGCCCCTGAGCCCGGTGGCCCTGGAGCGGGCCCAGCAGATGGCCGAGCGCGTGACTGCGGCGCTGGGCGGCTGGGGCATGTTCGGAGTGGAGCTGTTCATCTGCGGGGAGGAGGTTCTCTTCTCCGAGGTCTCGCCGCGTCCGCATGACACCGGCCTGGTAACGCTGGCGAGTCAGCGCCTGAGCGAGTTCGAGCTGCACGCCCGCGCCCTGTTGGGCCTGCCCGTGGATACCTCTCTGCGCTCCCCCGGCGCCTCGGTGACCGTCAAGGCGACGGGAGAGTCCGCGCCGGGCGAGGGCGTGCGCTTCGCGGGTCTTGATGAGGCGCTCGCTCAGGAGGGCGTGGATCTGCGGCTCTTCGGTAAGCCTGAGGCCCACCCGGGGCGGCGCCTGGGCGTTGTCGTGGCCTATGCCGACGACGCCTCCACCGCCACGGACCGGGCCCGGGCCGCCGCTCGGGCGATCCGTCTCAGCGTCTGAGTCAAATCGCCCGGGCGGGCCGCACCGTCTCAGCGGTTACCCCTGTGCCGCATCCTGTGGCGAAGGAATGAGGCAGGCGCCGTTGGAGGCGATGACATCGCGGTACCAGCCGAAGGACTTCTTGCGGTAGCGGGCCAGGGTGCCGTTGCCGTCGTCGTCGCGGTCCACGTAGATGAAGCCGTAGCGCTTGGACATCTGGGCGGTGGAGGCCGAGACCAGGTCGATGCAGCCCCAGGAGGTGTAGCCCAGGACCTCGACGCCATCGGCGATGGCCTGGGCGACCTGGACCAGGTGGTCGTTCATGTAGGCGATGCGGTAGTCGTCCTCAACCGTGGGGCCGTCGGGGCCGTCAACGAGAACATCCCTGGCTCCCAGGCCGTTCTCGACAATGAACAGAGGCTTACCCCAGCGGTCCCAGTAGTCGTTGAGGATCGTGCGCAGGCCCGCCGGGTCGATCTGCCACCCCCAGTCGGAGGCCTCGAGGGTCGGGTTGGCTACCCCGCCCATGAGGTTGCCCCGGCCGGCCGGGGCCTCCTGGGTGGCGGTCTCGCACACGGACATGTAGTAGGACAAGGAGACGAAGTCGACGGTGTGCTCCCGCAGCAGCGCGCGGTCCGCCTCGGTGATCTCCAGCTCGATGCCCTTGTCCCGCAGGGTCCGCAGCAGGTAGCCGGGGTACTCGCCGCGCACGTGGAGGTCCCCGAAGGCGTAGTTGGCGCGCTCGGCCTGCTTGGCGGCCCAGACGTCCCGCGGGTCGGGGGTCAGCGGGTAGGTGGGCACGGCCAGGAT
Source organism: uncultured Actinomyces sp. (assembly GCA_915069725.1). GTDB lineage: Bacteria > Actinomycetota > Actinomycetes > Actinomycetales > Actinomycetaceae > Actinomyces. The sequence goes on along the minus strand of CAJZFF010000160.1, from coordinate 3,196 downwards.
CATGCAGCCGATCCGGATATCGGGGTTGATCTCGTGGGCGATCTTCGTGGCGGCCGCGGAGGCGACGAGCTCGTGGTGGATGGCCTGGTAGAGGTCCTGCTCGCTGAGCTCGGCCTTGGGGGTGGCGATACCTCCGGACAGGAAGGGCTCGTGGAGCACCGAGTTGATCTCGTTGAAGGTCAGCCAGTACCTCACCCGCTCGCCGTAGCGCTCGAACAGGGTGCGGGCGTAGCGCTCGAAGAAGCCGATGAGGCGGCGGTCAGTCCACCCGTCATAGGTACGGGCCAGATGGAGCGGGGTCTCGTAGTGGCTGATGGTGACCAGGGGCTCGATGCCGTGCTTCTCGAGCTCGTCGAGGACCCGGTCGTAGAAGGCCAGCCCCTCTTCGTTGGGCTCGGTCTCGTCACCGAGCGGGAAGATGCGGCTCCAGGCGATGGAGAAGCGGAAGACCTTGAAACCCATCTCCGCCAGCAGGGCGATGTCCTCGGCGTAGCGGTGGTAGAAGTCGATCGCCTCGAGCTTGAGGTTATCCGGCGTCGGGGCCTGAGTGGGCGGGGCCATGATGCCCCGGGGCATGACGTCCTGGACGGACAGGCCCTTGCCGCCCTCGTCGTAGGCGCCCTCGATCTGGTTGGCGGCGGTGGCACCGCCCCACAGGAAGCCATCGGGGAAGCGCAGAGTGCTCTCGGGAGTAGTGGACGTGGCGGCCATAGGTGATCTCCTGTGTCTTTGCTCGGTTGCTAGTGCTAGTCGTTGGGAAAGGTGGTGATCGGGTGGGTGATCGGTTCAGCGGTCGATCTCAACCACGGTGCTGCTGGTCGTCACCTCGCCGTCAACGATCGGCACGACGGCGCCCAGTGAGGCGGTGTTGGTGACGACGAGGATCGTGGTGGGGTCGTAGCCGGCATCACGAACGGCTTTGAGATCCACGTCTACCAGAGGCTCGCCGCGCACGACTCGCTCACCGGCACTCACGTTGGGGGTGAATCCCTCGCCCTTGAGATTGACGGTGTCCAGGCCGACGTGGATGAGGACCTCGACGCCGTCGTCGGTCTTGATGCCGTAGGCGTGGCCGGAGTCCATGGCGGTGACGACGGTGCCCGCCACCGGGGCCACGATGCGCCCCTCGGAGGGGAGGATGCCGACGCCGTTGCCGAGGGCGCCGGAGGAGAAGACCGGGTCGGCGACGTTCTCCAGCGGCATGGCAGATCCGTTCATCGGTGAGGTGAGCGCGGTGGTGGGCTTGGCATCACTCTCTTCGGACACGGCCGTGGAGGGCTCATCCGATGCCGGGTCCTTGAATCCGAGGACGAGGGTGAGAGCCAGGGAGATGACGACGGCGACGGCCATACCGATGACGACCAGGACGAGGTTTCCGTGGTCGATCAGCGCAGGGATACCAATGAGGGAGGGGAAGACGAAGGAGGTGGAGGCACCGTTTCCTGCTGCGACAATGACGCCACCCACGGCACCACCGATGCAGCCGTAGAGGAAGGGACGTTTGAGAGGCAGGTTGACACCGTAGATCCCGGGCTCGGTGATGCCGGCCAGGAACCCGGACAGCGAGGCAGGTCCGGCCAGCTCCCGCATCTTCTTGCTGCGCGTGCGGATCATGACGCCGAGGGTCGCTGCCGCCTGGGCCAACACGGCGGGGAAGATCGGTCCCGCCATGAGGGAGAAGCCCGGGTCGTTGTACTGGGCGATCATGACCGGCACCAGTCCCCAGTGCACGCCGAACATGACAAAGACCTGCCAGAAGGCTCCCATGACGGCTCCGGCCACCCAGGGCACGTGCTCGAAAAGCGCGTTCATCAATGAGGCGATGCCGTTCGATGCCGTGGTCGTCACCGGGCCGACGGTGATGAGGGTCAGGGGGACCATGACGAGCAGCACGAGCAACGGAACTGAGAAGTTGCGGATGGCTGAGGGAAGGATCTTGGTCAGCCAGCGCTGTAGATGGGACTGGAACCATACGGCCACAATGATCGGAACGAGAGAGGACGTGTAGGACGCCATGACCACCGGGATACCGAAGAAGGTGACCGGACTGCCGGCGTCGTTGAGGGCGACGATCTCGGGATACACCAGGGCTCCGGCCAGGGCGACGGCAGTCATTTCGTTGGCCTTGAAATAACGCGCTGAGGTGATGGCCAGCAGGATCGGCAGGAAGTACAGAGCCGAGTCGCCTGCGGCGTTGAGGATCGTATGGGTGGTGGAGTCCTCCCTCAGCCATCCCAGCGTGGTTGTCAGGGTGAGGAAGGCCTTGATCAGTCCCGCTCCTGCGAGCGTCCATACCACCGGGTTGATGAGGGCCGAGACCATCTTGATGAACCGGTCGAACAGGTTGCCGTCGTTGCCGGTCGATTCATCGACGTCGCCGGTCAGGTTGGTGAGCCTGACCAGTTCTTCGTGGAGCAGCGGCACGTCGTTGCCGATGACCACCTGGTACTGGCCGCCGGCCTGTACCACAGTGACGACGCCGTCGAGTGCTTTAACAGCCTCGGTGGAGGCCTTGGACTCGTCCTTGAGAACGAATCGCATGCGGGTTGCGCAGTGTGTCATGGAGGAGATGTTCTCCTCGCCTCCGATATTGTTCAGCAGCTGCGCCGCCAGCGCCGCATAGTCGACCTTCGCCATTGATGTCCTCCTGAGTGAGTGACCGCTTCCGGGGAACAAAAAAGACCCGAGACAATGGCAGCGCTTTAACGCTGACGTGTCTCAGGTCTTGCCCCGGACGGGTCACAATCCTGTGAATCCCTCAACGGATTCTGTGACGAATGATATGAACGATCAGATCAGCGAACAAGGCAGCGTTCTGTGTTACGCGTCACTTCGGGTAGTCCGAGGGAGGGAGGAAATCAACCGGGCGATGTGCAGGGCGAGATAGGCAGTCTCGTCCTCGGTGACGGCGACGCCCAAGCGGATCTCCATCAGGTCCCGGATGCGCAGAGCCACCCGGTAGGAGTCAGGGGCGGAGCTGCGCAGAGCCTGGGCCACCAGGGAGGCGGTGCCGTCCTCGATCTGTACCGCGGTGCGTGCGCGCACCAGGAAGTAGCGCAGGTGGACCGCGAAGCGAGCGGCGTTGACGGAGTCCGGGTCGAACGCCTCCCCGTAGGTCTTCTCCAGCAGCTCCATGACCTGACCGATGAGTCGCGACTGCTCGCCTGCAGCCTGAGACGAGGGGGCGCCGATGGCG
>CAJZFF010000159.1 GCA_915069725.1 uncultured Actinomyces sp. | reverse complement strand
GCACGCGGGCCCGGTCGCGCTCGAGCGTGCGCATCATCGCCGAGCGCAAGCAGCAGGTCTGGGGCCGGCCGGGTCAGACGACGCCGGAGGACCGCCGTGAGCCATCAGGTCGTGAGCCCGAGGGGCCGGCCAGTCCCGGCGGCGATCCCAGCGGAAGTTCCATTCCGGCCAGCACCGATCCCAATCCGGCCAGCAGCGGGCGGGCCGGATCATCCCCCGGCGACGCCCCAGAGTCCCCGACCACACCCGCCATCACCTGGTCCTTCGGATCGGTGGAGGTCACCAGTCAGGTGACCGGCTACCAGCGGATGGCGCTGCCCAGCGGGGAGGTCGTCTCCCAGCACGCCCTGGAGATGGACGAGCACGTGCTGCCCACCGCCGCCGTGTGGTGGACGATCCCGCAGGAGGTCTGCGAGGCGGCGGGCCTGGAGCCCGCCAGCCTGCCCGGGGCCCTGCACGCGGCCGAGCATGCGAGCATCGGGATGCTGCCGCTGCTGGCCACCTGCGACCGCTGGGACATCGGCGGGCTGTCAACGGCGATGCACCCGCAGACGGGGGCGCCCACGGTCTTCGTCCACGACGGGCACGCCGGCGGGGCGGGCTTCGCCGAGCGCGGCTACCGGGTCGGCGCACAGTGGCTAGAAGCGACACTCGCCGTCGTCGAAAGCTGCGCCTGCACCGCCGGGTGCCCGAGCTGCGTGCAGTCGCCCAAGTGCGGCAACAACAACGAGCCCCTGGACAAGGCCGGGGCCGCCGTCCTGCTGCGGCTCCTGCTCGAGGCGGCGCCCCCTGGCCCTCACGTTACGTGAGGCTGATATGTTCCCGGCATGCTCCTTCGATTACTGCGCACGCACCTGCGCCCCTACACGGGGTTGCTGGTGTGCGTTCTGGTGCTTCAGTTCGCTGAAGTGATGGCCTCCCTGTACCTGCCCACTCTCAATGCCGACATCATCGACAAGGGTGTGGCCACCGGGGACACCGGTTATATCTGGCGAATGGGCGCGTTCATGCTGGGGGTGAGCCTGGCCCAGGGCGTGTGCACGGTGCTGGCGACCTACCTCGCTGCGCGCGCGGCGATGAGCATGGGCCGGGACCTGCGCAGCGAGGTCTTCGAGCGGGTCAGCGGCTTCTCCGAGCGGGAGATCTCCGCCTTCGGGGCGGGCTCGCTCATCACCCGCAACACCAACGACGTCCAGCAGGTCCAGATGCTGGTGATGATGAGTGCCACGATGCTGGTGACGGCGCCGTTCATGGCGCTGGGCGGCATCGTCATGGCGGTCACGCGCGCCCCGGGCCTGTCGTGGCTGATCGGGGTGTCGGTGCCGATCCTGCTCGTGGCGGTGGGCCTCATCGTGGGCCGGATGCTGCCCTTGTTCCGCTCCTACCAGGACAAGCTCGACGCCATCAACCGGGTGATGCGTGAGCAGCTCACCGGCATCCGGGTCATCCGCGCCTTCGTGCGCGAGGAGGCTGAGACCGAGCGCTTCGAGGACGCCAACGGCGACATCGCCCGCGTCGGCGAGCGCGTGGGGCAGCTCTTCGTCCTGCTGTTCCCGCTGGTGATGCTGGTGCTGGACGTGACGATCGTCGGCGTCATCTGGTTCGGTGGCCACCGGGTCGGCGACGGCGACGTGGAGGTCGGCACCCTCATTGCCTTCATGTCCTACCTCATGCAGATCCTCATGGGCATCGTCATGGCGAGCTTCATGACGATCATGATCCCGCGCGCCGCGGTGTGCGCCGAGCGCATCAGCGAGGTGCTGGCAACGTCGCCGACCATCACCTCCTCCCCCGACGCCGTCGACACCTTCCCGGCTCCCGGAACGGTCGAGATGCGGGACGTCACCTTCGTCTACCCCGACGCCGACGCCCGCGTCCTGGCGGAGGTGAGCTTCACCGTCCAGCCCGGGACGACGACGGCGATCGTCGGCTCGACGGCGTCGGGCAAGTCCACGGTGGTGCGGCTGCTGGCGAGGCTGCTGGAGGCCAGCAGCGGGCAGGTGCTCATCGGCGGCACCGACGTGCGTGAGGCCGACCCCGAGGCGCTGTGGTCGCAGATGGGGCTCGTGCCCCAGCAGCCCTTCCTGTTCGCCGGGACCGTGGCCTCCAACCTGCGCCTGGGGCGCGAGGAGGCCACCGACGACGAGCTGTGGGAGGCCCTGGAGGTCGCCCAGGCCAAGGACTTCGTCTCGAAGATGGATGGGGGCCTTGAGGCGCCCATCGCCCAGGGCGGCACGAATGTTTCGGGCGGTCAGCGTCAGCGCCTGGCCATCGCCCGGGCCCTGGTGCGCCGACCCGACATCCTCATCTTCGACGACTCCTTCTCGGCCCTGGACGTGTCCACTGACGCGCGGCTACGCGAGGCCATGGGGCCGGCCACGGCCGGCATCACGAAGGTGATCGTGGCCCAGCGCGTCTCCACGATCACCGAGGCCGACCAGATCCTCGTCCTGGACGGCGGCCACCTGGTGGGCAGCGGCACGCACACCGAGCTGCTGGCCACCTGCCCCGTCTACCGCGAGATCGTCACCTCCCAGCTCGGAGCGGAGGCCGCAGCATGAGCAGGAACGCGAGCAGCCACATGGGCAAGAAGGCCGGCAGGAACACCGGCGAGAAGGCCGGGAACAGCGCGCGTAGCACCGCGAGCGCCGTCGTCGACCCCGATGAGCTCAGCGAGGAGGACCTCAAGCTGGCCGCTGAGGCGCAGGCCGCCTCGGGCGACTGGCACGACGGTCCGCCCCCGGGCAAGGCCGAGGCCTTCTGGCCCTCCTTCAAGCGGATGGTCGGGCTGCTGGGCGCCTACCGGGTCTCCCTGGTGGTCGTGGCCCTGGCCGCCGTGGGCACGGTCGTGCTGGCCGTGGCGGCCCCCAAGGTGCTGGGCCAGGCCACCAACGTCATCTTCGAGGGCGTGGTCTCCACGATGCTGCCGGCCGGCACCACCAAGGCCCAGGCCGTCGAGGCCCTGCGGGCGCGGGGGATGGATGACTTCGCCACGATGCTCTCGGCGATGGACGTCATTCCCGGCGCGGGCATCGACTACACCCGCCTGGGCCGGATCCTGACGGTGGTGCTGGCCCTGTACGTGGGCTCGGGTCTGCTCAACTGGCTCCAGGGCTGGCTCATCAACCGCATCACGATCAAGGCCCTCTACCGGCTGCGCGCCCAGGTCGAGGACAAGGTGCACCGCCTGCCGCTGAGCTACTTCGATACCGTTCAGCGCGGCGAGCTGCTCAGTCGCCTGACCAACGACGTCGACAACGTCACCAACACCCTGCAGCAGTCCCTGTCCGGCGCCCTGACGGCGATCCTCACGGTGGTGGGGGTGCTGGGGATGATGTTCTCCATCTCCTGGAAGCTGGCGCTGGTGGCGCTCATCATGTTCCCGCTCATGGGCGTGGTCTTCGGGGTGATCGGGCCGCGCTCGCAGAAGGCCTTCACCCACCAGTGGGCGCGCACCGGCAAGATCAACACCCGGGTGGAAGAGTCCTTCTCCGGGCACGCCCTGGTGCAGGTCTACGGGCGCACGGACTTGGTACGCGAGGCCTTCGCCGCCGAGAACGAGGAGCTGTTCCGGGCCTCGCTGCGCGCCCAGTTCCTCTCCGGGATCATGATGCCGATCATGCTGGTCATCGGGAACATCAACTATGTGGCCATCGCGGTGGTCGGCGGCGCCATGGTCGCCTCCGGGTCGCTGCGCCTGGGCGACGTGCAGGCCTTCATCCAGTACTCCCAGCAGTTCTCCCAGCCCCTGGGCCAGCTCGGCGGCATGGCCACGGCCGTGCAGTCCGGGACCGCGAGCGCCGAGCGGATCTTCGAGTTGCTCGACGCCGAGGAGGAGCGTCCCGACGACGTCGCACCGGGGAGCGCCGGTGCCGCGGGGGCCTCGCCGAAGAGCCCGGCGGGCCCGGGTGTCATCGAGATGGAGCACGTGCGCTTCTCCTACAGCCCGGAGGTCGAGCTCATCCGCGACCTGTCGCTGCGGGTGGACCCCGGGCACACGGTCGCGATCGTGGGGCCCACGGGAGCGGGCAAGACCACGCTGGTCAACCTGCTCATGCGCTTCTACGAGCTCGATGGGGGACGCATCCTCATCGACGGGCGCGACATCGCCACCATGACGCGCCACGACGTGCGTCGCCGGACCGGCATGGTTCTGCAGGATCCGTGGCTGTTCGCCGGCACGATCCGCGAGAACATCCGCTACGGGCGGCCCGGGGCCAGTGATGAGGAGGTCGAGGCCGCCGCGAGGGCGTGCTTCGTCGACCACATCATCAAGGCCCTGCCGCAGGGCTACGACACGGTCCTGGAGGAGGACGCCGCCAACATCTCCGCCGGCGAGCGCCAGCTGCTCACGATCGCGCGGGCCTTCGTGGCCAACCCGGCCGTGCTCATCCTCGATGAGGCCACCAGCAGCGTGGACACCCGCACCGAGCTGCTGGTCCAGCAGGCCATGAACGCGCTGCGCCAGGGCCGCACGAGCTTCATCATCGCCCACCGCCTGTCCACGATCCGCGACGCCGACACCATCCTGGTCATGGAGCACGGCGACATCGTCGAGCAGGGCAGCCACGACGAGCTCATCACGGCCGACGGCACCTACACCCGACTCCACGCAGCCCAGTTCATGGGCGGCGCCACCATCGGTTCAGAGACATCAACATCCAGGGTTTCCTCTCAGCCTCCGAAGTGGAACTGGAGGACAGGCGTCCTGGCGTCGTTGTCATCGGCACCGTTGTCGGAGGTCGCCTGCTGGGCCATGGCTCATGGTTCTCCTGGAGCGGTGAATGAGGATATGACGGCCACGATAGAGCTCCCCGCCTTGACGTGATGAACTGATGTATCTGGATGATTGGGAGGTGCTGTCACGGTGTCGTTTGTGCGTCATGAGTTTTTCTTGTGTCGTCAATATCTGACTGGATGGTTGTGGCCGCGTATGAGTGGCTTGCATCGGAAAATAGTTGCGTTATTTCACTGCGGTCAGAAGGGTGTTGTATTGTGAAGGCTCTTGCAGTCGTTCTGGGTTCTGAAGGTGATGTCTCCCCGTTCATCGTGCTGGGGAGGAGTCTTGCTGAGCGCGGTCATAAGATGATGATTGCGGGATTCCAGGAGTTTGCTGCTCGCGTAGAAGCGGACGGAATTGACTACATTGCTGTTCCCGGAAGCTGTGAGCAGCTTATGAGGCGTTTGCTGGGTGATGTTGAGAGTGTTGCGGATGCGGTTCGGGGTGTTCGCGAGATGCTCGGCAACCCCGGGATATTCGATGCCCTGGAAGGGGTGATGCGAGATGTCGACGTCGTCATGTACAACCAGTTCGGGGAAGTGGCGCGTCTTCTCTCTGCGGCAGCAGGTGTGCCGTGCGTACGCGTGCAGGTCTACCCCAGTGATCCCTGTCGGTCGTACAGTTTAGTGGATCCTCGTCGCCATGACGGTACATGGCGAGCGCCAGTCATACACCGGTTGTCGAACCTCATGATGGTCTGGGCAATGGCTCCGGTGATGA
>CAJZFF010000158.1 GCA_915069725.1 uncultured Actinomyces sp. | reverse complement strand
GATGGACGGCGCGGCGGCCGTCGATACCGACGACGGGCCGGGGCAGGAGGCGCTCGCGGAGGAGGGAGACGGCTCGCATCCCGACCGCCCGCTGGCCGCCGTCGAGGACTGGAGGCAGCGACTGGAGGGTGAACCCGCTCTGGGGGGCATCGGCGTCGGGAGCCTCACCGGACGCATGAGCGGTGAGGACAAGGCGGCCGCCATGGCCGACTTCGCCTCGGGCGCCACCCCGGTCCTGGTGTCCACCACCGTCATCGAGGTGGGGGTGGACGTGCCTGAGGCCTCCATGATGGTCATCCTGGACGCCGAGCGCTTCGGACTGTCCCAGCTCCACCAGCTGCGCGGGCGGGTCGGACGTGGCAGCAGGCCGTCCCTGTGCGTGGCGGTCACCGGTGCACAGGTCGGCTCCACCGCCTTCCACCGGCTCAAGGCCTTCGCCTCCACCACGGACGGATTCGCGCTGGCCGAGGCCGACCTCGAGCTGCGCAGCGAGGGTGACGTCCTGGGGGCCTCGCAGTCGGGGCGCACCTCCGGGCTGGACCTTCTGCGCGTGACCCGCGATGCCCGCCTCATCGCCACCGCGAGGCGTCAGGCCGAGCGGATCGTGGCCGCCGATCCTCAGCTGAGCGACCACCGGGCCCTGGCCGCAGCGATCGTCGAGCGCCTCGATGAGGAGTCCCAGGCCTTCCTCGAAAGAGCCTGAAGCACCGGGGCACGGGCCGAGGAGCGTCCCTGGCTCAGGCTGGCTCGGCGAACCAGATCGTGGTCTCGCCGTACCGCTTGTCCGCGAAGCGCTCCAGCCCCGCCGGCCAGGTGGGTTCCGGTGAGCGCGTCGAGCGCTCGACGACGACGACGGCGCGCGGCGCCAGCCACGGATCCTCGCTGCGGACCAGGGGGGTGAGGATCGCGGTGAGCTCCTCCTCACTCAGCTCGTAGGGAGGATCGATCAGCACCAGGTCCGCCGGAGCGCCCGCCGCGCCGGCCAGAAAGGTGGCCGCCTTCGCGGTCACCGCCGATACCCCACTCAGGCCCAGTGAGCGTATGTTGCGTTGGCAGGTCTGCGACGCACCGCGCGAGGAGTCCACGAGCGTGACCTCGCCGGCTCCCCGGCTCGCGGCCTCCAGGCCCAGGGCGCCGGAGCCTGCGCACAGGTCCAGCACCCGGGCGCCGTCGAGCACCCCGTAGTGGTCCAGGCGGGCGAAAAGAGCCTCGCGGACGCGCTCGGAGGTGGGGCGCGTCCCGGAGCGGGGCACCTCGATCCTGCGGCCGCCCACGGTTCCGGACACGATCCTCGTCATGGGGAAGACCCTACCCGGCCGGCAGGCCACGGTCCCCTGTGGCCACGGCGCTCAGCCCTCCTCGGCCGGGGCGTGCTGACCGTAGCCGGTGTCCCGGATCTTGCACGCGACCGCCTCGATCTGCTCGTCGGTGAGGATCTTGGGGCTGCCGACGGCGAGCGTGCGCAGGTAGAGCTCGCAGACCCACTCCAGCTCCTGGGCCAGGACATAGGTGGAGGGCAGATCCGGGCCGGTGACCACGGAGCCGTGGTTGCTCATGAGGGCCGCGGTGCGTCCCTCAAGGGCCTTGGCGACATTGGCGGCCAGCTCGGGAGAGCCGTAGATGGCGTAGTCGGCCACCCGCACGTCGCTGCCACCGAACATGCAGATGTAGTAGTGCACGGCCGGGAGCGCGCTCACGCCCTCGAGGCTGGCCACGGTGGTGGCCGCATAGGAGTGGGTGTGCACGACCGACATCTGTCCGGTCGCCCGCAGCGCGGTCAGGTGCAGGTCCAGCTCGCTGGCGGGCTTGAGCGGCCCCTCGACCTGCTTGCCGGTGGCGTAGTCGACCACGGCGACCAGGTCGGGGCGCATCTCCTGGTAGGGCAGTCCCGAGGGGGTGATGGCGACCAGGTCCCCTTCCCTGACGGACAGGTTGCCGGCGGTGCCGACGACCAGGCCGTCGTCGGACAAGTGGGAGCAGGCATCGGCGATCTGCTGTCGAGCGTCGTTGAGAAGCATGGTGGGCTCTTTCCCCGGGGCGTACCGCTGCGCGCCCCGTTGCGTCAGAAGTGGTACCGAGGCATCGTCTCATGTTGGCGCTCTCATGTCTACGGTTTCGCGTTTTCGTTTTCATGCTTGACATGACCGTCCGGTCAGAGTCATCCTATGTTTGCGCTCACATTGATGTGGGTCCTGGTCATCGTCGCCCAGTGAAAGGAAACTTGCCATGTCCGCTGCGTCCTACCCCGCCATCGGAATCCGTCCCCTCATTGACGGACGCCGTCGTGGCGTGAGGGAGTCCCTCGAGGACAAGACCGCTCAGCTGGCCAAGGATGTCGCCGAGCTCATTTCCTCGCGCCTGACCTACCCCGACGGCAGCCCGGTGCGCTGCGTCGTCTCCGAGACCGCGATCGGGGGCGTGGCCGAGGCCAACCGCTGCAAGGAGCAGTTCCGCACCGAGAACGTGTGCGCCGACCTGACCGTCACCGCCTCCTGGAACTACATCACCGAGGTCCTCGACCTCGACCCCTCCATCCCGCACGCCATCTGGGGCTTCAATGGCACTGAGCGCCCCGGGGCCGTGACCCTGGCGGCCGCGGCCGCCGCCTACAACATGCTGGGCATCCCCTGCTTCGGCATCTACGGCCACGACGTGCAGGACGCCAACGACTCGGGCCTGACCGACGACGTCGTCGAGAACATCCTGCGTTACGTGCGCGCCGCCCTGGGGGTCGGCCTCATGAAGGGGCGCAGCTACCTCTCGATCGGGACCGTCTCCATGGGGATCGCCGGCTGCCGCGTCCCCGAGCAGTTCTTCGTCGACTACCTGGGAATGCGCGCCGAGTACATCGACATGATCGAGATCGACCGCCGTATCGCCCACGGCATCTACGACCACCAGGAGTACGAGACCGCCCTGGCCTGGGCCCGGGAGCACCTCACCATCGGGGAGAACCGCAACCCCGAGGCCAACCGCTTCACCCAGGAGGAGTACGACGAGCAGTTCGACTACTGCATCAAGATGCTCCTCATCGGCCGCGACCTCATGGAGGGCAACCCCGCCCTGGCCGAGCTGGGCTTCGTCGAGGAGGCCGAGGGGCACGACGCCATCGCGGCGGGCTTCCAGGGGCAGCGTCAGTGGACGGACTACAAGCCCAACGGCGACATCCTCGAGACCTTCCTCAACACCACCTTCGACTGGAACGGCAAGCGGCCCGAGAAGGTCTTCGCCACGGAGGGCGACGCCGGCAACGCCGTCGCCATGCTCTTCAACTCCGTCCTGACTCACCGTCCCCAGCTCTTCAGCGACGTGCGCACCTACTGGAGCCCCGAGGCCGTTGAGCGGGTCACCGGATACAAGCTCGAGGGACGCGCCGAGAACGGGTTCATCGACCTGCGCAACTCCGGAGCCACCACCCTCAACGCCACTGGTGAGGAGAAGGACGCCGAGGGCAACCCCATCATCAAGCACTGGTGGGAGATCACCGAGGCGGACATCGAGGCGGATCTGAAGGCCTCCACCTTCCACGCCGCCACCCGCGAGTACTTCCCCGGAGGCGGCTTCTCCACGCACTTCACCACCGCCGGCGGCATGCCCGTCACCGCGACCCGCCTGAACTTCGTGGCCGGCCAGGGACCGGTCCTCCAGATCTCCGAGGGCTGGACCGTGGAGCTGCCCGACGACGTGCGCGACCAGATCGTCAACCGTACCGACCCGACGTGGCCGACGACCTTCTTCGTCCCGCGCCTGACCGGCCAGGGCGCCTTCACCTCCGTCTACGACTGGATGGCCAACTGGGGTGCCAACCACACGGCCACCGGCTACGGGCACTTCGGCGCCGACCTCATCACCCTGGCCTCGATGCTGCGCATCCCTGTCTACATGCACAACGTCGAGCGTGAGAGGATTCTGCGCCCCAAGGCCTGGGTACCCTTCGGCACCGCCGAGCCCGAGAGCGCCGACTTCCGGGCCTGCGCCACCTTCGGTCCCCTCTACCGCTGACGGAGTGCCGCCATGACGAGCACCGGCGAGCACCACGCCCTCGCCCTTGACCTCGGCTCCAGCTCCGTGCGAGCGGTCCTGGGGACCTACCGGCAGGGGGCCATCAGCACCGAGGAGGTCTTCCGCCTCCACCACCAGGTGGTGGACGACCACGGCACCCTCACCTGGGATCTCGAGCGCATCATGGATGGTGTTCGTCGGAGCATCGCCATGGCGACGCAGCGCCTGGGGCGGGTCCCCGACTCCATCGGCATCGACACCTGGGGAGTGGACTACGGCCTGCTCGACGCCCACGGAGAGCTGCTGCGTGCCCCGCGTGCCTACAGGGACCGGCGCATGGCCCGCTGGGCCCCGGACCTGGACCGGGCCCTGCCTGCGGAGACGGCTTGGAAAGAGACCGGCATCCTGCCCCAGCAGATCAACACGGTCTACCAGCTCTACGCGGACCTGAGGCAGGAGCCCGACCTCATCGGTCGCGTGGCTCGCTTCCTGCCCCTGCCCGACCTCGTGGCCCACCTGCTCGGGGCCCCGGTGCAGGCGGGGCGGGCGATCGCCTCGACCACCGGGCTCGCCTCACCCGGGGCTCGCGACTGGTCGGCGCGTGTGCTCCAGGCCGCCGGGATCCCCGAGGAGTGGATGCCCCCGCTCGTCGACGACGCCACGGTGGCCGGGACGACCCCGGAGGGGATCACCATCGTTCGTCCCGGCGGGCACGACACCGCCTGCGCCGTCCACGCGCTCGGTCTGGCCGGTGACGAGGTGCGCCTGTTCATCTCCTCAGGATCCTGGAGCCTCATCGGGGCCGCCGTTCCCAGTCCCGTCCTGGATGAAGCGGCGCTGCGGGCCGGACTGACCAACGAGGTCCGCACCGACGGAGGTATCCGGCTGCTGCGCAACCTCACCGGCTTCTGGCTGCTCCAGGAGTGCCAGCGCTCCTGGAACGAGCCCGATACCGGTGCGCTGGTCGAGGCGGCGGGGGAGTGCCCCTCCCTCGGGGTCGTCATCGACCCCGACGACGAGCTCTTCGCCAGTCCTGGTGACATGCCCGACAAGATCGCCGACTGGTGCCGCCTCCACTACAAGATCGCTCCAGAGGGACCGGCGCAGACGGTCCGGCTCATCCTCGAGTCGCTCGCCTGCGCCCATGCCGCCTACGCCCAGGGGCTGCAGGACGTCGTCGGCGACCTGCTGGACCCAGCTTCGCCGATCCACCTGGTGGGGGGCGGGGCGCGTAACAGCCTCCTTCCGGCGATGACGGCGGCGGCCTGGAACCGGCGCGTCGTCGTGGGCACACCGGAGGCCAGCGCCCTGGGCAACATCCTCGCCCAGCTCGAGGCCACCGGCACCGTCGACCCGGCTTCACGCGGCGAGGTGCTGCGCCGCAGCGTCCGCCTGGTCGACGTCGAGCCCTCCGACTCCATCGTGGACCCCAGCACTTTCGACGCCATGCGGGAGCGGCTGCTCAACGCCACTGCCGGCTGACCACTGGCCTCATCGACTG
>CAJZFF010000157.1 GCA_915069725.1 uncultured Actinomyces sp. | reverse complement strand
ATCGTGCGCGCGCTGGCGATGGGGCAGCTTTCCACCGCGCAAGCCGGGCGTTTGCTGAAAAAAGAAATCGGCGTGGCGCTGGTCAACGGCGTCATCTGGGGCAGCGTGATGGGGCTGATTTCCTGGATACTCTACGGCAGCGTCGGCATCGGCCTCGTCATGGTGGCGGCGATGACGCTCAACCTGCTGCTGGCGGCGACCGTCGGCGTACTCATCCCGGTGATGATGGAGAAATTCGGCAAAGACCCGGCGCTGGGCAGCTCAGTGATGATTACCGCCGTCACCGATTCCGGTGGTTTCCTCATCTTTCTCGGCCTGGCAACGTTGTTTTTGCTGTAATTTCAGGGAATACGGATTTTACGCCCCGATTTTCACCCACACCGGGGCGTGGTCGGAAGGGCGTTCCCAGTGGCGCGGTGCGGTGTCGATGCCGGCATCAAGCAGCGCAAGCGCGTCGCTGGCAAGGGTCAGGTCAATGCGCAGGCCAATGTTGCGGCGCAGGCCGCCCATGCGATAGTCCCACCAGCTGAATTGTTGGGTGTCCGGGTGCAGCGCGCGGTAAGCGTCTTTGAAGCCGAGCGCGAGGATGTTTTGTAATGCCTGCCGTTCGGGCGCGGAGCAGAGGATTTGGTCGCGCCATTTGTCGGGGTCGTGGACGTCGAGGTCGGCGGGGGCGATGTTGTAGTCGCCGGTGATGATGAGGCGCGGGTGTTCGCGTTTGAGGTCGTCAATGTAGCGCGTCGCGGCGTCGAGCCAGTGCAGTTTGTAGGTGTATTTTTCGTCGCCGACCGCTTTGCCGTTGGGGACGTAGAGGTTCAGCACGCGCACGTCGCCGACGTTTGCCGCGATAGCGCGCGCCTGTTCGTCGGCATAACCCGGTATGCCGCGCACCACGTCGGTGAGCGCTTCGCGCGCGAGCAGGGCGACGCCGTTGTAGGTTTTTTGTCCGTGGCTTTCCAGGTGGTAGCCCGCGGCGGCTAGTGCGGTGCGGTCAATGGCGACGTCGGTTTGTTTGAGTTCTTGCAGGCCGAGAATGTCGGGCGCGGTTTCCTGCAGGTATTGCAGGACGTGCGGCAGGCGGACGTTGAGCGAGTTTACGTTCCAACTGGTGATGTTCATGGGGCGGTTTTCCGGGTGTCAATTTTTGTCAGTTCGGGTAGAATGTTCGCATTAAATCATGGTTTTCGGGCTTTCTCAATTCGGTCATGTTATGCGTGAGTTTCGTTTGTTTTCGTCGCAACCGCTGACGGTGGGCGAGGTGGTGACGCTGGATGCGTCGGCGCATCGTCATGTTGGCACGGTGCTGCGGCTGCGCGTCGGCGCGCCGCTGGTGCTGTTTGACGGCGACGGTTTTGATTATGCGGCGGAACTCGTCGCCTGCGACCGCCGCACCTCGCAGGTGCGCATTTTGGCGCGCGAGGCGGTCGGCAATGAGTCGCCGCTGGATTTGGTGCTGTTTGCCGCGCTGCTCAAGGGCGAGGCGATGGATCGGGTGGTGCAGAAGGCGGTGGAGCTGGGCGCGAAGCGGATTGTGCCGCTGCGCACGGCGCGCAGCGAGGCGCTGCCCGCCGATGAGCGCCTCTCGCGTAAGCTCGCGCATTGGCAGGGGATTGTGGTGGCGAGCGCGATGCAGTGCGGCCGCGCCACTTTGCCGCAGGTGGAAGCGGTGCGCGATTTTGCCGATATTCTTGGGGACGCGCCCGGTCTGCGCTGGATTTTTTCGCCGCATGATGCGCCTGCTGCCAGTGGGCAGGCGGCGGAGGCGGTGAGTGTGCTGATTGGCCCGGAGGGCGGTTTTGCGCCGGATGAGGTCTCTGCCGCGGTGAACGCGGGCTGGTTGCCGCAGTCGCTGGGGCCACGGGTGTTGCGCGCCGATACGGCGGCGACGGTCGCGCTCGCGCGGGCGCAGGGTTGTTTTGGCGATTTGTCGCGGGAGGCGACGTGCTGTTAAGGGACGATATTCAGATTCCGCTGCATGATCCGGGGCGGATTGTCAAAATCACCGGCGAGGAGAGTATGCTCTACCGCGCCGCGATGTTACGCGTGTTCAATGTGGTGCGCGTGGTGGTGGTCATGCTGTTTTTGCTCGGTTTTATTCTCACCGGCGGGGGCACGGGCAAGGTGCTGCCGTTCGGTCTTGGCGGCACCAACTGGCTGTCGGCGCTGATTACGCTGTATGTGGCGGTGATGTCGCTGCATTGGCTCGGCTCGCTGCGCACGCCGGTATCGGAAAAGATTTTTTTGAGCAATGCCGTCTGCGATGCCTTCGTCCTCGGCCTGCTCAGCTGCTCTGGGCGGTGCCGGACTGGGTGCTCGACTGCTGGTTGCTCTGGTTGCCGGACTGTTGGCCGTTGGACTGCTGACCTTGACCACCGTCGGGCTGCTGGCCCTGGCCTCCACCGGGCTGACCGCCCTGACCGCCGGGGCCTCCCTGACCACCGGCGCCACCACCCATGGGGCCGCCCGTCCCGGCCGACAGCGCCGAGGCCGTCCCCGTGGCCGAGCCGCCCGACGACGTCGCCACCGTGTACTGCTGGCCCTCAGTAAGCCCCAGCACCGTGATCGCCTCAGCCGTGAAGTCCACCTTGAGCGAGGCCACCTGAGACCCGGAAGCATCCGTGACGGTCAGCGTGTCCCCCGCGCTCACCGACGGCGAGCCCGTCACCCCCACGAGCTGGCTCTCGCCATTGGCGTCCACCGAGCCGTCCATCGCACCGGCCTGCCCCGAGACCACCACGATCCCGCCCTTGACGTAGGCCGAGCCGTTGGAGTCGATACCGTCGGAGGAGGCGTAGGAGACCTCCACCTCGCCGCCGCTGATCGTGAGCACCGAGCCGTCGTCGGACTCGGAGTCGGCGTTCTCGTGCCCCTCGATGACGTGGTCGCCGTTGGAGGCGTTGATGCCGTCGTCGCCGGCCGCGATGGACAGCTCCCCGCCGGCCACGTTGATGAACGGCGCCTGCAGCCCCTCATCGGCCGCGTTGACGGTGACCGTCCCGGAGTCCTGCGTGTAGCTCACCCCGGCGTTGATGCCCTTGGGCGAAGGCGTCGAGGAGTCCGCCGTCGACTCCTGCCCGGGCGGGGCCTGCTCCTCAACAGTGGCGTTCGCCTGGCCGCCGCCGGCAGTGATCGTCAGGGTCGTGTCCTTGACGGTGACGTCCGTGGTCGCCGAGATCGCGTCGTCGGTGGAGGTCAGCGTGATGCTGGCCTTGCCCAGGGAGATGAAGCCCTTCGTCTCATCGTCACCCTCACTGGACTTCAGGGCGTCGCCCCCGGCCTCCACCGTCAGCGTCCCGGACTCCACCACCAGGTAGTCCTTGCCGCGCAGCCCGTCGTCGGCGGCCTTGACCGTGATGGTGGCGTTCCCGGTGATGATGAGGCCGTTCTTGGAGGAGATGCCGTCCTTGTAGGAGCCGGTCACGTCCAGCTGGCCGGTCCCGGTGACGGTGAGGGTGTCGGAGGAGAACAGGGCCGCGGTGGCCTCCTGCCCCGAGGCGTAGCTCGCGCCGTCGGTCAGCGTGTTCTTGGAGTCCTTGGCCAGGACCACGATCGCGTTGCCGGCGTCCTGGATGTCGATGGCCGGCCCGTCCGAGCTCGTGATGCTCGCGCCGCTGAGGACCAGGCGCACGTCCGCCTTGGGGGCGTTGACGACGATCCGCCCGTTGCTGAGCTCGCCGCTGATGATATAGGTGCCGCCGCCGCTGATGGTGACGGTGCCCCCATCGACCTTCACGTTGCTCGACGCCGACCCGCTGGCTGAGGCCGACGACCCCGACAGCGTGATCGTGGTGGCCGACGACGTGTCCGGGGTCCCGGCGTCGTCCGCAGAGCTCGAGGCGTCCTCCACCGAGGCATTCGCCCCCAGGATGTCGGAGACGCTTGCGCCGGTCGACGCCGTGGCCACCGACGAGGAGATCGTCGTCCACGTCGTATCCGACTCACTCGAGCTCGAGGCACTGGCATTGCCGGAGGCCGAGGAGGTCGAGCAGCCGGCCGCCAGGGCGATCGCGGCCAGGAACGCGACGGCTCCGGTCGCACGACGGCGGAGTCGGTGGATGGGCGTGGGCGTCGTCTTGGTGGTCTTCATAGTGTCTGGCCTCTTCTTCTCGGGTTCTTCTCGGGTCCGATGTCGGATCGTGGGTGGTCTGGGTGCGGCGCTCAGGCGGCGCTCACGGTGGGGCTCGTGGCGCCGATGCTCTCCAGGCTGGAGCGGTCGGTGCCGAACAGGTCGGCGAGCTCGTGGGTCAGGGTCCGGTACCACCGGTTGGCGGGGAGCTCGGGGTGAAGCAGCGCCATGCCGGTGGCGTACTTCGAAATGCGGGCGGGGCGATGCCCGGCATCCCACAGGGCCCGGTCCGCGGGCGAGGGCGTGGCCGAATTCTTCGTCTCGACGACGGCGAGGCCCGTCACCGCCACCGGCTCGCCGTCGGCGATGGCCGCGGTCAGGTGGGCCGGGCGCAGGGCCTGCGGGGCACCAGCAACGACGGCAGTCCTCTCGCGTGCCGCCGGAGTCAGGCGCCGCCAGGTCAGGGACGTGTCGATGGTGGCCCGGGCCTCAGCCTCAGGCAGGTGAAGGGTGGTGCGCTCATAGGTGGTGGCCAGCACCGGCCGCAGCGCGGCGGCGACATCCTGGGCAGCAGCCGGACCGGTGACCCCCGTGCTCGCCAGGCAGGCGGCCACGAAGGCACGACCCGAGCCGGTCAGGCGGGAGGCGTCGTCGGGGTGGTAGCCCATGCGCCGCTTGACGGTGGTGCCGCGCGCGCCGCGGGTCTTGACCTCCAGGAAGCACAGGCCGGAATCCAGGTAGGTGCGGGTGCGCACCTTGAAGCGCCGACGCCGCTTGCGGGCCGTGAGCATGAAGGCCTCCAGCCCCGGGGTGTCGAAGTAGGTCGAGGCGTAGGAGAAGCGGCGCCTCCCGTCGATGTCCAGGACCTGGGCCTCGGAGATGAGACCGCCCACGAGCTCCTGCGCGCGCTCCAGCGGCACCAGGTACTTGCGGTCCACCCGGGTCAGCAGGCCCGCCGCGTCGTTGAGCTCGGAGAGACTGGTCGGAGCCAGGTGGTCGGCGTTCAGGGAGTCCGACGTCGGAGCCTGAGACCCAGCGGAGGAGGCTGCCGGGGAGGTGCTCACGGTCGCCGTTGAGATCGGCGTTGAGGTTGTCGTCGTGGTCATCATCGGGGTCCTTGTCTGTCCTGGTCTGGCCTGTCGGCTTCGTCCGGGTCGGCGGTCAGCGCGAGGCCACGGCGGCGGACGAGGCCACCTGACTGCTGGAGCGGGTGACGTACTGGGCGGCCGGTTTGATGGTGACGGGCTGGGCCTCGGCCCGATCGGCGGGTGCGGTGGTCTGCACGGTGCTCAGGCGGGTGCCGGCCCAGGACTGGGCGGTCGGGGCGGCGGGCGCACTGACCGGCTCGGTGGTCTGCGCGCCGATCTGTTCCATGGCGGGGACGTCGTCGTTGGAGAGCTGGGAGATCTCAGCGGTGTCGGGCTCGAGCTCGGCGGGGGTCTGGCGGG